>JADGNM010000229.1 GCA_017883485.1 Methanosarcina sp. | reverse complement strand
ATATTAGACAGTTACTCCAATAGCTGTCATCGATTTCACTGCAAAGATAATATTTGGCGTATGAGGTCAATGATGATGCTTTACTTGGTAATGTGACATCGTCAAGTTATTTATGTCAAATATTATAACACTTAATTATATTATAGTTATATTATAAAAAATTACCCATAATATGTGCCGAAGAGCCAAAGTTTTCTTTTATCCCATGTTTTGAAACACTTTCGAGAAAAATACATGCTTTTTCTATATCATCGACAAGAATTGTTGCCAGATCTGTTGTGAAATTCTCTCTTACGCCAATGCACATTATCTCAATGTCCTCAGCATTTTTAGGTAGACGGTAGGCGGGAACGATCCATCCTTTTTCCCTCAATTTAAGCGACAGTTGCAACAAAGAATACTCATAGTCTTTCTTTTGCCGGAAAGCAATTATAGGGAGCCTTTCTCCTTTGTTTAGCATTTCGAACCGGCCTAATCTCTCAATGTTTTCTGCAAGATACTGAGAGACTTCCATAATATTCTTCATAATACCTGTATAACCAGCCCTTCCAAACCTTAAGATATTATAATATTGGGCCACAACCATTGCACTACTTCCAGAAAAGTTTAGGGTGAAAGTGTCCTCTTGTTCACCAAGGTAGTCAACAGTGAAAACCAGGTCTTTTGGAAGGTCTTTTTCTTCACGGAAGATCAGCCATCCAAGGCCAGGATAAGTTAATCCGTACTTATGACCAGACACATTTATCGACCTTACCCTGTCTAATCTGAAATCCCACTCAAAATCGGGTTCAGTAAATGGCAGTATAAAGCCAGCTTGCAGCATCTATGTGGATGGGGATATCCCAACCCTTTTCTCTTTTTATTTCCAAAAGCAAATCGTTAATGTCATTTACGGGGTCTATTTCTCCTGTAAAAGTCGTGCCCAGTACGCATCCAACTCCTATTGTATTCTCATCGATATGCTTTGAGACTTCGTCGGCTGTAATAGTACGCTTATTCTTGTCAATCGGAATTCTTATAGCATCGACAACGAAGTACTTGGCAAACTTGTCCCAGCAAACGTGAGCGTCGGTTCCGAAAATTACGTTCGGCTTACCAGTGCCACGTCCAGAATTTTTCCAACTCCATTTGTGAGCTAATAAACCCAGCATTATGGCTTCTGAAGAGCCTGCTGTTGCTGTGCCCATGAATTCAGTATTATGACCATTAAAAAGTCGCCCTAGCATATTCACAATATTCTTATGTATAATCTTGGCAGTTTGTGGATACTCGAAGATATCTATGATATTTTTGTTAATGTTTTCCATGATAAGCTTATCTGCTTCAGGTTCCATCCATGTAGTGACAAAACTCGCCAAATTGAGGAAAGGATTACCATCAAGACTCGTCTCATCGTGTATTAGCTGATAAGCAGCTCTTGGACTCATTCCTTCTTCTGGGAATTCGTACTTTGGAATTCCTCTTTCTATGGCCTTTTTAAGGTATCTAGCACTGAATGCGCCTACACGAAACTTTTCTGTTTCCTCTAGATTGTCCAGATTAGCTTTTTTCGATATCATATTTTAACCCGAGTTTTTGAATGTATTTCCTTACTTATCTTTATTTGTTATTAGAACAGTATTTAGAATATCCAGTAATTGATTTCAATCCTTTTCAACCATCAAATTATGACATCTAAAACTTCAAGAATCCTATAATAAAAGGTATACCATTTATTCTAAAAGTAATCAATTATTCTGATGAAGGTGAAATTAATGGGTGTATTTGACACAATAAATGATAGGAGAAGTATTAGGTCTTATAAAAGCGAACGCATACCCAAGGACAAAATTGAGAAGCTAATGGAAGCCGCAAGGTTAGCGCCATCGGCTGGAAACCGGCAAAACTGGAAGTTCATAGTTGTAGAAAATGAGCAAATCAAACACCAGCTTGTTGCTGCATGCAATAACCAAGCATTCGTTGGAACCCCATCACATGTAATCGCAGGCATCGGGGATCCCGAGCAAAAGTGGCATCAGGTCGATCTTGCCATAGCCCTTGAGCACATTGTCCTAGAGGCGGTCGAGCTAGGCATGGGCACCTGCTGGATTGGCGCATTTAACGAGGACGATGTTAAAAAAATACTTAAGATACCACAGGATAAGAAAGTTATTGCTTTACTAACTGTAGGGATTCCTGCAGAATCACCTGCTGCAAGACCAAGAAAAGCGTTGGAAGAAATCGTAGCTTATAATGAGTATTCATAAGGCGATATCTTCATTTATCTCTTTTTAACAGAATGGAAAAACATCCGTTTAGTTTGCTTCTATTAAATCAAATTATTGTCTTTAATTCATGGACTCAATCTGTTGGATCAAATCATTTGCATATGAATCAGAGAGATTCATTTGTGAACAACATGGTACGACTTTTACTACTTGACCATATTGAGAAATATAAATGGTTGATCCGTGTGAAGTCTTCACTTTCTTAATAGTATAACCTTTCTCAAAGATCATTTTCTTACCTCCACCATAAATACATCAGACTAAATATATTAAGATTTTTTCACTTAACAATCATTACAATTATTTTTATTGGGACTAATCTCTTTTGAATGACAGGAAAACTATGCATGTTCTTAATAAAAGTAGAATTAACACGAAGCAATATCTACGGGCAACATTTGAAGAAAATTATATAACAAAACGAATAATCAGTATCTAGCAACTAATATTCGAGGTGAATATTATAGACGATATGAGAAATTTGGTTTAGGAGATGAAGAAGGCAATAAGCACGGAGTTTTTACTGGCAAACAGCCTCGTCAAGCTGCACTGAAAGCTGCAAACAGAGGCGAAGGGACAAAAACCAAACCGGAGATTATTCGTCTCAGGGAACGGGTACAAAGAAGGTGCACGTTTTCAAAGCATGGAAACAAGTTGTTAAAGCTCCAGAAAACAGGCCAAGCTGGATGCCAGAGAAAATAAAAAGCCATTTGTAAAGAAAGAAAAAATAGAGACAATCGAATAATTATCCAGGAAGTAAAAGGAGTAGAAGAGAAAGCTGATAATTAAGTGATGCTATTAATTCATAACCGTGATTTGTAGAGATCCTTACTTTACTCGAAATTCTAGCGAACCAGGAAAAGTAAATACGTAGCTCTGGAAACTAAGCTCGTATCTTTTGCCATCATGTCTATCAGTTCAACCCAGACTGCGTAAAAGAGCTTATCGACCTCATCATCCCGAGCCGCTGTCGCTTTAGCGAGTTCGACATCCTGAGTCTTAAAAGCCCGGAGGGAATTCTCAAGCATGGATGCCGCAATATCTGCCATTTTTTTTGTATCTACAAGAGGCTTTATGTGCTAACTTTCAATTTTTCCGGGAATTTTGGCAATATTAATTGATAGTCCCAGAATCCTTTTGAGATCCGCTGAGTCTTGAGAGAAGATACGACAAGCCGTAGATCGCTGGCCATAGGCTGCTGAAGTGCAAGAAGGTCGCAAATAGAAACCTCAATCCCTTCCTCAAGTTTATTTATTTCTGTTCCATAGGCAATCGTTCTTTCAGCAAGCTTAATATCGAGATGTTCAACTGCAATCATCGAATATCTGAATACCCTCTGAACCATTTTTCCAAGGGAAAATTCGGTTTCCTTGAGCAAATCCAGCTGCCTCAGGTATCGTTCTCGAACCATTTTTCAATCACCCAAACCTGCCAGTAATATAATCCTCAGTACTTTTTTCTCGAGGTTTGTGAAAAATCTGCCTGGTTTGACCGAACTCAATTAGTTTTCCCATATGGAAAAATCCGGCATGGTCTGATATCCTGGCTGCCTGTTGCATATTATGAGTTACGATTACTATAGTATAATCTTTTTTAAGGTTCATGATAAGGTCTTCAATCCTTGAAGTGGAAATTGGGTCAAGAGCGCTGCAGGGCTCGCCCAAAATAATGACTATGGGCTCTACTGCTAGAGTTCTTGCAATACAAAGTCTTTGCTGTTGCCCGCCGCTCAGAGAAAGGGCAGGAGATTTGAGCCTGTCCGAGGTTTCATCCCAGAGAGCAGCCGAGCGAAGGGCACCCTCAACAATACCTTCTAAATCCTTCTTATTTACGCCATGAATACGCGGCCCGTATGCAATATTGTCATAAATGGACATAGGGAAAGGGTTTGGTTTCTGGAAAAACATTCCCACCTGTTTCCTGAGTTCAACAACATCCACATCTTTCTGAATTTTGCTTCTATTGGCAATCTACTCTAAAAAGCATCTTCTGGAGACTCCAATTTTTCAAGTTCCAGTGCTCCATGAGGTCTTCTATTGTACCATTGAATGAATTCCTCAAGGGTTTCAAACTTGCCTCTGAACCTAACATATGTATGGAACCATTTTTCGACTTTCCCATTTGTCTGAGGATGCCTTACTGCTGCAAGTATTAGTTTAATTCCTAATGCTTGGACATGCCTCTTAAACTCGCTATCCCATGAACCATCCTTATTAATTCGATGTGCTCCGAATTCGCTTCCATGATCCAATATGAGTTCCCTTAGTGGACATATATCCCAGTACTCACTGACGAGCTCATCCATTTCTTGTCGTCAAATGATAGCTGTTTCTTAGGTCTTCCAAAACTATTGCCAACTTGAGGAAACTGACCAGTTTCAACATATTCTTTATAGATCTACTGAACTCGACGAGATGAGATTCCCTGGATCTCAGCTATCGTCGAGCTAGATTCAATTTTAAGTTTTTGAGCAATAATCCAGCGGATCTTTTTCCTATTAAGTTTCATGGTAACAATTCAGCCTGAGCAAAACAAAACTTACTCTGACAAGTAATTTTCCAGCTACTTCTGATTCTAACTTGTTTTTCTGCTAAACTCAACGCTGATTATTTTCATATTGGCTATTATCATGACTATGTCATATTAGACAGTTACTCCAATAGCTGTCATCGATTTCACTGCAAAGATAATATTTGGCGTATGAGGTCAATGATGATGCTT
>JADGNM010000228.1 GCA_017883485.1 Methanosarcina sp. | reverse complement strand
TCCGTATTCAGCATATTCGCAATCCTCAACTT
Organism: Methanosarcina sp.; assembly: GCA_017883485.1. Classification (GTDB taxonomy): domain Archaea; phylum Halobacteriota; class Methanosarcinia; order Methanosarcinales; family Methanosarcinaceae; genus Methanosarcina. The sequence goes on along the minus strand of JADGNM010000228.1, from coordinate 4,961 downwards.
TTCTCAAGGATTGAGATTTGGGGAATTTGTAACTGCTGAAATGGGGAATTTGTAACTGCTATTGACATATGCACCATTTTTTCAATGTAACTGATCAGCATAGCAAGAATCCTGTAGCTCTTCGTATCAGGAATAGAAACCATGCGTAAAAGAGTTTTGGATTATTATGATAATGATCCACTTGTCAAGGTTACTCTAATTAATCCTATTTTGATAAAAAAGAAATCGCCTGTGCGTATCTAGATACTGGTTCTGATGCAATTGTCATACCAAGAGACCTTTGGTTAAGACTTGGATTACGAGAAGAATATCGTACTTTTGTTAGTGCTGTTAATAGTACAGGTGTTGGTTGGTATACATTTATAGATTTAGAATTCTTTGGAAACAAACATAAGGATGTGGAAGTTTTTTATAACGAAGTCCCTGGAGATATGTTAATCGGGCGAAACATTCTTGATGAATATTCAGTCACATTCGACGGTAGGAATTCAAAGTTGTATATAGAATGAGCAGTAATAAAACATCGTTTTCTAATTTTTAGGGGTAGTGGTAGCATCCGTATCATGTTGGGGTACCCCCTTATTATGTAATTTTTCATTTTTCACTTATTTTTCAACAAAAAAAGCAATGTTTTATTATTTTGTGAATACACCACTTTTAATAAAACCTATGTATTTTATTGATTTTTAGCTTAAAATTTCTTTAAAATTGGCAGTGTGCCGATTTTTCCATAAAATTCAATATCGGTAGAACGAGATTATACACAGTTACAAAAACTTGACTCCGAATTTCAGCAAATTCGCTACACTACCAAGAGTTTACTTGCGCTGTTTCTCTTTTCTTCTTATCAAACAGTTATGAGCATTTCCCACAAGGTCGAGCCTTCCTGCTTTTTCCAGAGCTTCATATACAAGTTCATAATTTGCAGGGCTCCTGTAATGCATAAGTGCTCTCTGCATGGCTTTTTCCTTTTTGCCTCTTGCAACGTATACTTTTTTGCCTGTGAACGGGTCAAACCCTGTATAATACATGCAGGTCGATGCGGTCATGGGGGTGGGGGTAAAATCCTGTACCTGTTCCGTATAACCTCCATGATCCTGCATGTACTCTGCCATTTCTATCATGTCTTCAAGAGTGCAGCCTGGATGGCCTGACATCAGGTAATTCACAATATATTGGTTTTTGCCGCATTTTTTGTTGAGGACAGCAAAATTTTCAGCAAATCTTTCATAGGTCTCTCTACCGGGTTTGCACATTACATTAGTGACCTGCTTTGAGAAATGTTCAGGTGCGATCCGCAGTTGTCCGCTAATATGGTAAGCGCAGAGTTCTTCGAGATACTCTTCATCCTCAAGAGCCAGGTCGTAGCGCACTCCGTAGCCTGTAAAGACCTGTTTGACCCCCGGAAGTTCGCGCAGGCGGCGCATGAGCTCAATCAGTTTTTTATGGCTGGTATCCAGAGCAGGGCAAATCCGAGGGTAAAGGCAGGATTTGTCCAGGCACGCTCCTTTCTTCTCCCAGGTTTTGCACTCCATTCCATGCATGTTAGCACTTGGACCACCAACTCCATTTATTACGCCTTTGAAATCCGGTTTTTCTGTAAGTTTTCTAGCTTCACGCAGGACTGACTCGATACTGCGGCTTGCAATCATGCGCCCCTGATGCTGCGTAATTGCGCAAAAGGCACAGCCTCCAAAGCAGCCCCTGTGCGTTGTCAGAGAGAATTTTACCATTTCCAGGGCAGGAATGGGTTCTTTGTGGGAGGGATGAGCCTCGCCAGTGAACGGTAACTCATATACATGGTCCATTTCAGCTTCTGTCAAAAGCCGCATAGGCCTGTTCTGCACGATAACAGTTTTTGGGTGAGGCTGGACAACACCTTTTCCAGCAACAGGGTTCTGTTCCAGAAAATGTATGCGAAAAGCCTTTGCAAAAGCTGCTTTATCCTGAGAAACGTCTGAAAAAGAAGGGATTTCCATATAATTCTTGAAAAATTCTGCTGCTTTTTCACATACTTCGAAATCTTTCTCTTTACATACATCCTGCTGTTTATCCATCTCTTGTTTGTCTTTCTCTTTGACTCTTTCCTTGAGCTCTTTCCAGGCTTTAACTTCCATCTTCCAGACTGTGCCCGGAATATCCCTGATCTCCCTGATATCTTCCCCTGCCTGCAACCGTTTTGCAAGCTCTACAATCTGAAGTTCTCCCATGCCGTAAATAATGAGATCGGCAGGTGCATCAGCCAGAATTGATTGCCTGACCTTATCCGAAAGATAATCGTAATGTGCTAAACGCCGCAGTGAAGCTTCAATACCACCCAGTACAATTGGCACCTCAGGAAAGGCTTCTTTTATCCTGTTTGAATAAATAATCACTGCGCGATTCGGGCGAAGGCCTGCTTTGCCTCCTGGAGAATAAACATCTTTATCCCGCGGTTTCAGACCTGGAGTCAGGTTGCTGACCATTGAATCCGTGTTTCCAGCGCTTACTGAAAAGAAAAGTTTGGGCTTTCCCAGTTGCTTGAAATCCTCTAAATTGTCCCATCTGGGCTGGGCAATGATGCCAACTCGGAAGCAAGCATCTTCAAGAACTCTTCCAATGATTGCAGTCCCGAAACTGGAATGGTCCACATAGGCGTCTCCAGTAACAAGAATAATGTCAAGTTCCTTCCAGCCACGGGCTTTAACTTCCTCAAGACTCATTGGAAGGAATTCTAATGCAGGTATGTGTGAAGAAAGGGTTTTTTCTGAATTTTTTTCTTTTTTTCCCTCTTTTTTCCCCATTTCTCCGGTTTTTATTTTGGATTTTTTTCCCTGCTTTTCCCTTGTTCCTGCTGAGGGTTTTACATCAGCCCCTTCGGATTTTGTCCTGAACTTCGCTCTTGACTTTGCTTTTTCTCTTTCTTTTTGTCCCACTTCTGCTTTTTTTGGGACAAAAGAGCCGGTTTTTCTACCTGACCTTACTTTATCCAATTTTTCCCTGCTATATTTTTTATTTTCTTTTGGAAACGCTGTATCTTTTTCCATAATTTGTTTTCGAGCTCCTCATTTTCTTCGATTCCCAGCAAGATATATAGGTGACTCTGGTCCAAAATCGAGTGATTTTTAATTTTACGTTCATCACTGAATTTTGGTATTGAGTCAGATAGGTACTGGAGTTATTTTAATACCCAAGCTGTCTTTCCAAGCTTCCCAGATCTCCTCCAGATCATCCTCATACTCCCATCATCATTTTTAGCATCGTATATGAGGCCATAATCTGATTGTTTCCATATATGTTTGTAGGGGCACCATGTCCAGGATAAAGAGTTTTGACATCTAGCCTTGTGAGTTTCTCAACAGAGCCAAGCATTTTATCAGGTTCTGAACCTTTGAAGTCTATTCTTCCGAACCCTCCACCTGGAAATACAGTGTCCCCGGAAAAGAGACTTTTTGAGACAGGTTCATAGAGGCAAATACTTCCTTTTGAATGGCCTGGGGTGTGAATCACTTCCAGGTATTCCCCATTCCCTATATCAATTTTATTTCCATCTTCATATATAATTGTGGGCTTGACTGAAGGTGCACTTTCTCCGAAAAGTACAGATACACTCAAATATTCGTCATTTACGCCTTCTAAATCGGCTTTGTGCACTCCAACTTTTGCCCCGCTCTTTTCTGCAATTGCTGCTGCTGCTGCTATATGATCATAATGGCAATGAGTCAGGATAATGAGTTTCAGGTCTGTAAGCTTGATATATTTTTCCAATTGTTTAATGACCAGGTCACTGCTCATGCCTGCATCAATCAGAACCTTTCTATTTACAAGGTAGACACTGGAATCGTAGGCCGTGGGGCAAATGTATCGAACTTCCATAGTTCTTCTCCTATATCCTCTTTTATCTCTTTCCTACTTCTTTCTGAATTTTTTCATCTTTTTTCATATTATTATTGCCGTTTGGTTCTTTGCTTTAATATTTAAGTCTATAAAATTAATGTGTAAGTCTGAGAGTATTAGATATTAAAAACCCTGCGTGCATTTTCAGTAGTCAATTTAGCGATTTCTGCCGGCTCCATATTTTTAAGTTGCGCCACCACAGGGATCGAATCAACTATAAAGGAAGGTTCGTTTCTACCTTTGCGGGAAGAAAGATAGGGACTGTCAGTCTCAAGAAGCAAGTTTTCAAGCGGCACCTCGGCTGCAAGAACTTGATGGTGTTCGGAAAAACAAACAATAGTTGCCAGGGAAATGTAGTATCCCATATCGACTATTTCCCGCATTGTCTCAACAGAGCCACTGTAACAATGATAAATAACCGTATTTACTTCCTTTACTAATTCGAGAACTTCTGCTTCAGCCAGCCTAGCATGCACTACAAGGGATTTATCCAGGGTTTTTGAGAGCTCGATTACTTTTTTGAATGACGCTGTCTGCCTTTCGCGTTCCTTGTTTGTTTTGCAGTCCTGAAAATCAAGGCCTGCTTCCCCGATAGCTACTGCTTTTTCTGCATTGGCTTCAATCTGGGCAAGGATAACGTTTATTTCATTATCAGTACCTTCCCTGTCTATATCAGGGCTAAGGCCAAGTGTGGCATGTGTATCTTCATACTTTTCCGCAAGTCTAAGGCTCATGCGGTTGCCTTTCAGGGAAATTCCGGAATTTATCATGCCGACAACTCCTGCTTCCCGAGCTCGGAAAATAGCCTCTTCCCGATCACGGTTGAATTTAGGAAAATCAAGGTGACAATGAGAATCAATAATTAGATAAGGCATGGGTTTGTATTCCATCTTATTTTACCTTTTATACATGCTTGTTGAATACAGACCCAGAAAACGAATAAACTAAAAAACGAATAAACTAAGAAATAAATAGACAGAAAACGAATAAAACCCACATTCCGAATTATGGCATTTTTGTACAAATTCACGACACAAATGTGTTATTTTGTTAAATATGCCTTTAAAAATATCCAATATCTCAAG
>JADGNM010000014.1 GCA_017883485.1 Methanosarcina sp. | reverse complement strand
GAGTAACTGTCTAATATGACATAGTCATGTTACCTATCTAGCGTTATTATAAGTTCAGCCTCAATCATTTGTTCTAGCAAGTCGCTGTCGATGTATTCGTATATTTAAAAAGATATATCAAGCAGAAGACTTATAAAAATTGAACGAGCGAGACCTAGTTACTTTTTTTATCTATAACCCCCACTCCTAAATTCGCTCGTTTACTTTTTATATTAAGGCTTACAGCCTGAAGATAGTAAGCAAATAGAAGGTAAAGGGATGTAAAATAGTATGCGACTCCTTGAATTGCCGAACCTGCATTCCTGTATCCCTCTATACAGTCCTTCGAAAAATATACTCCCCCAAGTATATCTATTTGAAGAATGGTCAACAATCCTTTGATTTAGATTCATTATGTATCATCTGTTCTCTTCCAAGTATATAGGCTAAATCGGATAACTATATATTGGGCTTGGCAAATTTCAAACCTGAAACAAGCCAGAATAGCGAATAATTAGAAAGGGGAATTATATATTATAAAAATAGTACATCTTTCAGACATCCATTTCTCAGAGGCATACTATATGCCTCAGATTGCAGATTCGATGCTCGAAAGTATAAACCGGGATGCTCCGGATATCGTAGTGATTACAGGAGACCTGACAGAAAACGGGCTTGCATCTGAGTATGACGGAGCAAAGGACTTCATTGAAAGGATCGAATGTGAAAACAAAGTGATAGTTCCGGGAAACCACGACTCCAGGAACGCCGGTTATCTCTTCTTCGAGGATATTTTTAAAGCCAGGTCATCCTTCGGGCGCTTTGGGGAGGTTACTGTGGTAGGGCTTGATTCTTCCCAGCCGGAACTTGAAGAGGGACATATAGGAAGGGAAAATTATGGCTGGATAGAAAATACTTTTTCAGTAAGCGGTTTTAAGGTTTTTGCCCTGCACCACCATCTTATTCCAATTCCCAGGACTGGCAGGGGAAATAATGTGTTTGTAGATGCGGGGGACGTTCTTGAACTCCTTGATCGTTCAGGTGTGCACCTTGTACTCTGCGGGCACTGGCATATCCCCTGGGTCTGGAGATTAAACGATATGTTTGTCGTCAGTTCGGGGACTGTTTGCTCTTCCCAGATTCGCGGCAGAATCTCTCAGTGTTATAACCTGATTGAAATTGAAGCACCTGAGTCCGAATGTACGCGCTGGCATTTGCGAGTTTGCAGAATCTTCTCTGGAGGAAAAAAAGAGACTGTCGTGGACTGTATAATATAATTTAACATACTAAGAACAGATAAGATTTCTGAATAACGAATAATCTTAGATAAATAATCATTTCATTATAAGAATCTAATCTGGAAAATCGACTGGCTCAAGTCAGAAGATCATGGTTTTCACAAGGAAATTTTTTTATTAATTACTTATTCTCTTATTATTTTTCTTTTATTTTTTCGCTTTAGTTTATATTTTTGCTGTATTCAATAAACAAGTTTTTATTTATGTTAGTGACTTCCTTCAATCAGGATTATTATTTTATCATAACGCGATTTATTCTGGAAAACTAACCTATTCAGTCAGGAGGAAAATAATGCGAAGGGACTATATAGACATTGGATACAGCCCAAAGGATGCGGATCTGGTCTGTGAATTTCATCTCGAGCCGTCATTAGGAGTTAATTTTGAGGAAGCTGCCACACACATGGCAGGGGAAAGCTCTATAGATTCCTGGACTGAGATTGCCACACTGAGTCCCGAACTTGCAGCGAGACTGAAGCCCCATGTCTTTTATGTGAATGAGGAAGCACAGACTGTAAGGGTGGCATATTCGGAAGAGCTCTTTGAACTAGGTTCGGTCCCGCAGGTTCTCAGTGCTGTCGCAGGTAATATCCTTAGCATGAAAATAGTTGACAACTTAAGGCTGCAGGACATTACCTTCAACAAGTCGATGCTTCGCGAATTTAAAGGACCGAAATTCGGGCTTTCAGGCATCAGAGAACTTCTGGGTGTACAGGACAGACCTCTTATAGGGACTATTGTCAAGCCGAAGGTGGGGTTAAACTCTGAGATGCATGCTGAAGTCGCTTACAATTCCTTTGCAGGAGGTTGCGACCTGGTTAAGGATGATGAGAACCTTACGGACCAGAAGTTCAATGGCTTTGAAAAACGGGCCGAACTCACTCTAAAACTTGCAGAAAAGGCGGAATCCGAGACAGGAGAGCGCAAGATGTATCTGTGCAACATCACAGCCCCGACCTGTAAGGAAATGATCCGACGGTTTAATATTCTTAAAGACCTGGGTGCAAACTATGCAATGGTCGATATTGTGCCTGTGGGCTGGACTGCCCTGCAAACCCTCCGAGAAGAGTGCGAAGATGCAGACCTTGCACTTCACGCTCACCGCTGTATGCATTCAGCCTATACCCGAAATCCCCGCCACGGAATAAGTATGGTTGTCGTTGCCAAACTCTGCAGGCTGATAGGACTTGACCAGCTTCACATAGGTACGGTTGTAGGAAAGATGCACGGAGAAAAACACGAGGTATTGACGCTTAGGGACGAGTGTGTGCTTGAAAAAGTGCCTGCTGATGAAAGCCAGAACGTTCTGGAACAGGACTGGGGAGGGTTAAAGCCTATGTTTCCGGTAGCATCCGGAGGGCTTGCTCCTACTATGATCCCTGACCTGTACTCTATTTTCGGAAAAGATGTCATTATGCAGTTTGGAGGCGGAATTCACGCACATCCCATGGGTACGTCAGCCGGGGCTACTGCCTGCAGGCAGGCGCTTGATGCAAGCCTTGAGGGAATCAGTCTCCGGGAATATGCAAAAACCCACAAAGAACTTGAAGTCGCTCTGGGCAAATGGCTAAAAAAATAAGCTGCAGGAATAAGGAGGAGCTTGCCTTTGGCGAACGTAGAAAACGGAAATAGGATAAAGACCCGGTTTTTTCGGGTTTCCGAGGAAAATTTTGATGAAGTTATCAATGAGGCGGCAGCAATAATCAAAAGTGGCGGAACCGTAGCTTTCCCCACGGAAACTGTTTATGGGCTTGGGGCTGAAGGCCTGAATCCTGAGGCAGTTCGGAAAATCTTCGAGGCAAAAGGGCGCCCTCCGGGAAATCCGTTAAGCCTGCTTGTGCATTCCAGGGTAGATGTTGAGAAGGTTGCACGGAATATCCCGGAGAAAGCTTTCAGGCTAATGGATACTTTCTGGCCAGGCCCCCTTACTATTGTTCTGGAAAAAAATGACGCTGTCCCGCAAATTACTTCAGGAAGCCTTCCATCAATAGGAGTACGCATGCCTGACCACAGGATCCCTCTAGAACTTGTAAAAAGAGCAGGTACACCTCTTGCGGCTCCGAGTGCAAACATTTCCGGAAAACCCAGTCCCAGCCTCGCAGCCCACGTTGTGGCTGATCTTACTGGCAGGATTGATGCGATTATTGACGGAGGAGAGGCAAATATAGGTCTTGAGTCAACTGTAATTGATACGACTGTCGAACCGCCTGTTGTCCTCAGGCCTGGAGCTGTTGGAATTGAAGAGCTTGAAAAAGTCATAGGGATAGTCAGGTCCGGATACAAAGACGGCAAAAGAGGGAATGATGGAGGGCAGCTTGATAAACAGGCAGGTCAGAAATGCGGGCATTACACTCCTGATACAAAGGTAGTGCTTGTTGAAGGGGAAAGTAAGTTCGTTTCGGAAAAAATTGTCGAACTGCTTGGAAACTACAGGAGTCGAGGAGAGAAAGTAGGACTCCTGCTCAGTGAAGAAATTGCAGGGCTTGTTGCTGTGAAAGAGCTGGGCGCAGATGAATGCTTTTTGCTGGGGTCCCGGGAAGAGCCTGATGTTGCTGCCAAAAAGCTTTTTGAGGGGCTCAGGGATCTGGACAGAAAGGGGCTGGACATTATCGTGGCCGATGGTTCCTTCAGCCGCTCAGGGCTAGGTGATGCCCTTATTAACAGGTTGAGGGAAGCATCGTCATTGAGGTTTACTGTTTAATAACCTTGACAGAGAGTTAAAAGGGTTTGATATGATATTTGAGAGTGATATCTTTGAAAGCAGAAAAAAAGGAAAATATGCAAAAGAAGAGGGCTCATAAAAAAACGATGGGACAGACTAACAAGATAAACATGATTGCTCTTGCAGGGCTGGCTGTAGGTCTGATTTTAGCGTTTCTCGGCGCGAAGGAGATCGGGAATTACATTATCTGGGCTTGCGCGTTCGTATTTTTTGCTACTTCTCTCTCAGGCATGCTGGCTGTAGGCTCTTTACGCAAGCAGAAATAATCAGGTTTTTTCTGATAAAATAATTCACTATTGGAGGGGCTAATCAATGGGCGAAACGATTGCAAGTGAGGAAATGCATGAATATTTCAATGAGCTTGAAGCGAGGCTTAAAGAGGCAATAGAGATTGCAAACAGAGCTAAAGCCCGCGGAGGAGATCCAAAGCCCACTGTAGAAATTCCCCTTGCCAAGGATCTTGCAGATAGGGTTGAGAACCTTATAGGAGTAGAGGGAGTTGCTGCAAAGATCCGGGAGCTTGAAACTAAGATGTCTAGAGAAGAAGCCGCTCTCGAAATCGGGCGTCAGGTAGCCGAAGGGGAGGTGGGAAGCTTTGCCACAAAAAAGGATGCAGTTGAGGCTGCAATCAGGGTTTCCATGGCTACACTTACAGAAGGAGTGGTTGCGGCTCCCATAGAAGGAATTGACAAAGTCGAACTTGGAAAAAACGACGACGGTTCTCAGTATATTAGAATCTTCTATTCCGGTCCTATCCGGAGTGCAGGCGGAACTGCCCAGGCTCTTTCAGTACTCGTTGGCGATTATGTAAGACGCGGGATCGGGATTGACCGGTACAAGCCAAGGCCAGAGGAGGTAGAGCGTTATGTGGAAGAGATCCTGCTTTACAAAAAAGTTGCGAGCCTGCAGTATACTCCCGCGGAAGATGAAATCCGTTTAATAGTTCGGAACTGTCCTGTCTGCATAGACGGGGATCCAACTGAGGATGCTGAGGTAGAAGGGCACAGGGACATGGAAAGGATAGGAACAAACCGCGTCAGAGGAGGGATGTGCCTTGTACTTGCCGAAGGCCTAGCTCTCAAGGCTCCTAAAGTCAGAAAACATGTTAAAAAGCTAAATATGGATGGATGGGACTGGCTGGAAACACTTATCGGGGGTTCAAAAGGCGGGGAGGATGAAGAACAGGAGCAAAGAAACAAGATTAAGCCAAAGGATAAGTACATAAAAGACCTGATTGCAGGCAGGCCTGTTTTTTCTCACCCCTCTAGGCCAGGTGGGTTCAGACTTCGCTACGGGCGTTCCAGGAATACTTCTTTTGCGGCTGCAGGGGTCAATCCTTCTACCATGGTATTACTTGATGATTTTATCACTAATGGGACTCAGCTTAAGGTTGAAAGGCCGGGAAAAGCTGCAGCCATGTCTGCCGTAGACTCTATAGAAGGACCGACTGTACGTCTTAATTCCGGAGACCTGATCCGGATAGACAATATTAAGGAAGCCTATGAGCTTCGCTCGCAAGTGGAAACAATAGTGGATATAGGGGAGATCCTGATCAATTACGGGGATTTTCTTGAGAATAATCATCCCCTTATGCCTTCACCTTATGTTTTCGAGTGGTGGAAATATGACTATGAGGCAGCCTGCCCTGAGCATATTCCGGAAGAAGAATTAAGAAATCCTTCTGCAGCTCTCGCCCTCAGACTAGCTGAGGAACTAAATATTCCACTGCATCCGAAGTTTACCTATCTATGGCATGATATAAACCGGAACGAATTTGAGGTTCTGAGGAGATTTGTGGCTGAAAATGGGGATCTTTCAGAAGGGGAAGGAATTCTCAGGTTACCCCTCGAAGCTTCACCGAACATGGGTATTAAATCTATAAAATCTATACTTGAGAAACTCCTCGTACTGCATAGGGTAAGAGATGAGAAAATCCTTATGGGAGAAGCCCTCCCGTTTATTTTATGCCTTGGACTTGACCGCAAATTGAAAGAAAAAGCGCCTATGCCTGATACTGATAATATGGTAGATGCTGCATGTATTTTGAGTGGGTTTAAGGTCTTCCCAAGGGCTCCTTCGAGAATAGGGGCAAGGATGGGAAGGCCGGAAAAATCCGACCTTCGGAAAATGTCTCCTGCAGCTCAGGTCCTTTTCCCTATAAGCAATGCCGGAGGACTCACACGTAACCTTGTATCTGCGTCCGATTACTCGGCTTCCATTAACGAAAAGGTAGGAGAAATTGAAGTTGAGTTGGGGCTCAGGGAATGTCCTGCCTGCAGGAAAGAAACCTATTTTTGGCGCTGTGATTGCGGAGGGTATACGAGTCCCAAGTTCTTCTGCCTTCGCTGTAAAATAGATGTAAGGGATGCTGAAACCTGTCCCAGGTGCGGGAGGAGATCAACTTCGGCTGCAACTGTCAAACTGGATTTTCGCTCCCTTTACAAGCAGGCCTTTGAGAATGTTGGGGAACGGGAAAAAATGGATATGATCAAGGGAGTAAAGAGGCTTATGAACGGGCAAATGACTCCCGAACCTCTCGAAAAAGGAATTCTTCGAGCAAAACATGATGTTTATATTTTTAAAGACGGCACTGTCCGTTATGATATGTCAGATATTCCCCTTACTCACATTCGGGCTGATGAACTCGGGATTACGGCAGCCAAACTTCGAGAACTCGGTTACGTGGAAGACATTTACGGAGAACCTCTCGAAAGGGATGACCAAATTGTCTGTCTGAAGGTTCAGGACCTTGTGATTTCTTACGATGGAGGTGAGTATATGCTGCGTATTGCAAAGTACGTGGATGACCTCCTTGTAAGGTACTATAAGGGTGAGCCTTATTACAATGCCAGAACCATTCAGGATCTGGTAGGTGTATTGCTTATAGGGCTTGCTCCGCATACTTCTGCAGGAGTGCTTGGACGCCTGATCGGGTTCACGAAAGCTTCGGTCGGTTATGCCCATCCTTTTTTTCATGCTTCAAAACGCCGGAACTGCGACGGGGATGAGGACTGAATAATGCTCCTTATGGACGGAATCCTTAATTTTTCAAGATCTTATCTTCCGGACAAGAGAGGGGGAAAAATGGATGCTCCTCTTGTACTCACCACACGAATCGACCCCAAAGAAGTAGATAAAGAAGCGCATAATATAGACGTGTCTGCGAAGTACCCTCTTGAGTTCTATAGGGCTACTCAGGAGATCAAAAATCCCACTGAAATTGAGGGTATTATGGACCTTGTTAGCAGCCGGCTTGGAACTCCGGAGCAGTACGAGCATTTCATGTTTACACACGGAACTACGGATATTGCTGCAGGCCCGCTAAAATCCTCATATAAAACTCTGGGAAGCATGATCGATAAAATGGAAGCTCAACTTTCCCTTGCTAATAAGATCAGGGCAGTAGATGCTCCGGATGTAGCTGAGAGAGTGCTCAAGTCTCACTTTCTTCCCGACCTTCTGGGAAACCTTCGCTCTTTTTCCAGGCAGCGGATGCGTTGTGTCAAGTGCGGAGAAAAGTTCAGGCGTCCTCCCCTTATCGGCTCATGTCCAAAGTGCGGAGGCAATATAGTGTTAACCGTGCATGAGGGAGCTGTTCGTAAATATCTTGAGGTTTCGAAAGAGATTGGGGAAAGATATAGTGTCTCCAGTTATACTCGACAGAGGATCGAACTTCTGGATAATGATATATGTTCTTTGTTCGAAAACCACAAAGTTAAGCAGCTTAGACTTTCGGATTTCATGTCCGGATCTGCGCGCTGAGAAAGATAAAAGAAAAAAAAGAAAATTTTAAGATCATCAAAAAATTCATACTGACGGATGGGAAGGAGGCAGGGCAGTTTGGAAAACCGAAAATACGAAAATTTTTACTAAAAAATTCCCATTCATTATTTTATATAGTCCAGATTTCTTCTTAAAATAATACCTGTTCCAATATTTCACCCTTGTTTAAAACTAGACTAGCTAAATTTTATTTTATTGAACTGACTATTTTCCATTAATTTTCGGGCGCAATTATATAATTAAAACACTATTTATGTATTATCTGTTTGATTATCTGTACTTTATTCTTAGCTCATTTTTTAATAGAGTATGTGCTTTTCTTAATTCCAGTTGAAAGCTTTTAGATTTGATAAGTTTTTATCCTTCAGGTAGTCCCAGTGAGTTTATCTGTCCTATTAGTTCGGTGAGATTTTCGATTTCCAGTTCCAGAACTTCTTCTCTGGTCATGCCTATCGACATTTCCCCATCTACAGAAAGACACTCCGGGCCCCTCCGAACAATCCTGTCAACTCCGTCTATTTTGAGAGCCTCCTTAACTTCCATATCGTGGACAAAAGCCCTTCCCGGGATAAAGACGGTCTCACTCACTTCAGAAAGATCAAGTGTTTTGAGGTCTTCAATTGTGATGAGGCATCCGATGTCTTTTTTTGGAGAGACTACGTTAACGGTTCCTCCAAGGGCGTCAAAGATTTCCTTCAATCTTGGAGCTGCTATCTGGCCTGTGATGATAGTGGCTTTTTTCGTAACCTTCGGGAGTTTCTCAAGGGCTTCGGGAATATTCCGAATGGCAAAAGGGGACCCAATTAAAGGGTCTTCAAGCGGGGTCCCGGTAATTCTGATAGAAGAGTGTTTGGCTGCCGAACTGCGTACAATCTCGGTGAATTCTTGAACCGTATGTGGAGTTACGCCTTTGATAATGGGAGAGTTATTCAGGATCAGCCCGTTTTCCGCAAAGTTTGCAAATCTCATCAGGATTGCTCCTTTTGCACCCATGATTTCAAGGTCGCTCAATGTCCTATCAAGGACTTTTCCGTCATTTACTCCTGGAATGAGCACAATTGCCCCATATACTTCACAGTGGGCACAGAAATCCCTCAGGACGTGCAGAGAAGCTTCGGGCTCAGGGTCTTTCATATATTCGGCTCTTAAAGCCGGATCAGTAGCAAAGACAGTGAAACTCACTTCCGTGACTCCATGGTCTATATGGAAAAGAGCGTCTCCAGGTTTGCTGAAGCCTTTTCCGCTTGTATACCCAAGATGTATTGAAATATTGAACTGAGATAAGAAAGCAATAAGATTTTTCAGCTCAGGGTAACAGCTTAAATCGCCTCCTCCGCTGACCGTAAATTTTTTTATTTCCCCGCTTGCAGAATAGAGTTTTCTTGCAGTTTCTTCCAGTACTATCTGAAGAGGTTTGAAACCCGAGTATGACTCCTTTACACTGCGGGTGCAGTAATCGCACCCTTTTTTGAACGGTAGACAATACCTGCACCCAAGAGGTTGGACATCCTTAACTCTTTTGAAATAACAATATTTGCAAAAGCCTCTGCAGTCTACCCCGGGATTTCCGCCAACATCGACAACTACTTCCATATTAAACTTTCGTATTACACGAATATTACTAAATCTTTGTGGTATAATTCTCAAGTTAAGTAAACTACATGTAAACAAAAATGAGATTCAATCTCAATTTTCATCAAAAAATAATTTTTTAAGTGTCGATGTACATTTTTGGCGGCTTTAAGTAACATGAAAAGTTCATTCTCCTTGAGATTGCGTTTTTCACATAATTGTTTAAAAATAGATCTCATTTTAATAAAAGTATTTTTAAAAAAAAATACCAATTCATCTAGCGGAGAACACAAAAGATTTAAGTACCTTCTAAACGAATGAAATTCCATTGGGAAAGTGGACACTTCAAAACGACGCGGTACTTGATTTATGAGTGTAAAAGCACTCGAATAGGTGACCAATCCCAAAATTATTTTAATAAATTAAGGAGGAAATTAAAGTGTCTGACAAAGTAGACATCTACGACGACAGAGGAAAACTGCTCGAGAGCAATGTCGATATAATGAAACTTGCTCCAACAAGAAACGCAGCAATTAAAAAAATTATTACGGACACCAAGAGGTCTGTTGCAATCTCTATCGCAGGTATTCAGGGCGCACTTGCTAGCGGTAAGATGGGCGGAAAGGGCCGTCAGATCCTTGGCCGTGAACTCAAATACGACCTTGTAGGCAATGTTGATGCACTTGCAGCAAAGGTAAAAGACCTTGTTAAAGTCGACGACGGCGACGACACCAATGTAAAGGTCCTGAAGGGCGGAAAGAGCCTGCTCGTTCAGGTCCCGGAATCCAGAATGGTCGCCGGTGCAGACTACATGTCCGCAACCACAGTCGGTGCAGCAGCAGTCACCCAGGCAATTCTGGACATGTTCAAAACCGACATGTACGACGCACCCATGGTTAAGGGCGCTGTCTGGGGAAGCTACCCGCAGACAATGGACCTCATGGGCGGAAACGTTGCAAGCATTCTGAGCATCCCCCAGAACAACGAAGGTCTTGGCTTCTCTCTCAGGAACATCATGGCCAACCACGTTGCAGCAATCACCAGCAGGTCTGCAATAAACTCCTCAGCTCTTTCCAGCATCTATGAGCAGGCTGGTATTTTCGAGATGGGCGGCGCAGTCGGTATGTTCGAGAGGCACCAGCTCCTCGGTCTCGCATACCAGGGCCTTAACGCCAACAACATCTTATGCAGTGTCATAAAGGAAAACGGAAAGACCGGTACCATTGGAACCGTTATCCAGTCAATTGTCGGCAAGGCAATTGAAGACGGTGTAATTTCCGTTGACAAGACCGCTCCCTCCGGATACAAATTCTACAAGGCAAAAGATGTTGCCAAATGGAATGCCTATGCAGCAGCCGGTACACTTGCATCCACTGTTGTAAACTGTGGTGCAGCCCGTGCAGCGCAGGGTGTCTCTGCAACACTCCTTTACTTCAACGACATACTTGAGAAGGAAACCGGTCTCCCAGGATGCGACTACGGTAAAGTAGAGGGTGTCGCAGTAGGGTTCTCATTCTTCAGCCACTCCATTTATGGCGGCGGCGGACCCGGTGTCTTCAACGGTAACCACGTCGTTACAAGGCACTCAAGAGGATTCGCAATTCCATGCGTATGCGCAGCAGTAGCTCTGGATGCAGGTACCCAGATGTTCACAATCGAATCAACATCCGGCCTGATTGGAGACGTGTTTGGTGGAATTCCAGAATTCCGCGAGCCGATTAAGGCAGTTGCAGGAGCGCTCTAAAAATATAATTTAAGGTCTAACGATGTCAGACTCTGCTTCAAACTCGGAGGATTCTATTCAAATTGAAATTTTTCCCAGTAGAATCCTCTCCCCCGAAACAGCTGAAATGCTCATGACCGAGCTTAATAAGGTGGACGGAATAATCCGTGTCATGGTGCAGGGCAACAGGCTGCCCGAAAAAGTAGGCGCTGGCCCGGGCACCGGGGAAAAAGTTGAACATCCGCTAAGAAAGCCTATTCAGATCGGGGATCAGGTTATTGAACTGGAGATCTGTGTAGGCAGGATCAGGGTTGAACTCTCAAACGCCGAAGCTAAGGAAAAAGTCAGGGAAGTATGCGAAAAAATGCTCCCGTTCTCTTTTGAATTCAGGGAAGGATACTTCTTCCGGAGAAAACCTACTGTAACTGATTATGCTAAACTTGGTCCAAAAGCAGACCCTAGCATGCTTGGTATGGTAGATCCCAAGGCCAAGATAAACAAGCTCGTCTTCATCGAGAAACAAGAGAAAGAAAAGAAAGAAGAAGATAAAGATGAGTGAGAGCGTATGATGATCGATCGGGAAACCCAGGTAGTTGACTGCCGATGCGGCGGAGGGCTTGGAAGAGGAGGAGGACTTGCCCAGCGGGGCACTCTCTCGGAAGCCGGCCATGCCGACGTCGTTGCTATTGCCATGAGTCCCGGCCAGAGACATATCACAAAACCGGTATGTGAGATCACTTATGGCATGAGGAAGGAAAACATCCAGGTCAGTGTGCTGGTACTCTATTCTGGTTCCGGAATCCCCGAATCAGGGCTGGTGACCGGATCTTTTTTGTTGAGTCCGATAGAAGTCGCACAAATTGAGATGCACAAGCTGGCTGTGATTCACTTCGGAAATATCAAGGACCATGTAATCAGAAAAACAAGGGAAATCCTGAGCAGGGCTAATATCCCGGCGATTATAGTTAGCCAGATCCCGGTAGATTTCGAGGATTTTGCAGAAGCAGGGATAAAGACGAGATTAGTGATGCCAAGGGATGAAAATATCCGTACGAAGGGAATTGTAACGGATATGATAAGTGGAGTTACACGTGGTGACGCCTGTCCCAGGGACAAGCTAAATTCAGTCGTCAAAGCTGTCAAGACTACATTAGACCAATTAGAAGATCATAAAGGAGTTGCATGAGATGGCATACAAAGCACAGTTTTATCCAGGCGCAACATCAGTTGCCGCTAACAGAAGAAAACACATGTCTGGAAAACTTGAGAAACTCAGGGAAATTTCAGATGAAGACTTAACCGCAATTCTAGGACACCGCGCCCCAGGGAGCGACTACCCAAGCACCCACCCACCACTTGCAGAGATGGGAGAGCCCGCAGACTCAGCCCGTGAAGTTGTCGAAGCCACACCTGGTGCAAAAGCCGGTGACAGAGTAAGGTATGTCCAGTTTACCGACTCGATGTACAACGCACCTGCTACCCCGTACTTCAGATCATACTTTGCAGCAATCAACTTCAGAGGTGTAGACCCAGGTACCCTTTCCGGTCGTCAGATCGTCGAAGCCCGTGAGAGGGACATGGAAAAGTGTGCAAAAGTCCAGATGGAAACAGAAATAAGTGACCCCGCACTCGCTGGCATGCGCGGCTGTACCGTGCACGGGCACTCTGTCCGTCTCCAGGAAGACGGTGTAATGTTCGACATGCTCGACAGGAGAAGACTCGAAGGCGGCACCGTCATTATGGACAAGGACCAGGTTGGGATTCCACTAGACAGGAAAGTAAACCTCGGCAAGCCAATGTCCGCTGAAGAAGCAGCAAAGAGGACCACAATCTACCGTGTAGACAATGTAGCCTTCAAGGACGACGCAGAAGTCGTTGAATGGGTACACAGAATTTTCGATCAGAGAACAATATACGGATTCCAGCCGAAATGAGGTGACCACAATGGCAGCAGATATTTTCTCTAAATTCAAAAAGTCAATGGAAGTCAAGTTCACACAGGAATTTGGTACAAATAAGGTAGCTGGTGGCGATATTACCAGCAAGACTGAAAAATTCCTGAGGCTTGGCCCTACGCAGGACCCCAGAAAGGCCGAAATGATTAAGGCCGGAAAGGAAATCGCAGAGAAGAGAGGCCTTGCATTCTACAACCCGTACATGCACTCCGGTGTTCCTGTCGGTCAGCGTGCAATTACTCCTTACACCATATCCGGCACAGATATCGTTTGCGAACCTGATGACCTCCACTTTGTAAACAACGCTGCAATGCAGCAGATGTGGGACGACATCAGGAGAACATGCATTGTCGGTCTTGACCTTGCTCACGAGACCCTTGAGAAGAGGCTGGGTAAGGAAGTTACCCCAGAAACCATCAATCACTACCTTGAAGTCCTCAACCACGCCATGCCCGGTGCAGCAGTGGTTCAGGAAATGATGGTCGAGACACACCCTGCACTTGTCGACGACTGTTTCGTCAAAGTCTTCACAGGCGACGACGGACTTGCAGACGAAATCGACAAGCAGTTCCTGATCAACATTAACAAGGAATTCAAACCAGAACAGGCAGCCCAGATTAAGGCCTCAATCGGCAAGACCTCCTGGCAGGCAATCCACATCCCGACAATCGTCTCCAGGACAACTGACGGTGCTCAGACCTCCAGGTGGGCAGCCATGCAGATCGGTATGACCTTCATCTCCGCATACAACATGTGCGCCGGTGAAGCAGCCGTCGCTGACCTGGCCTTCGCTGCAAAGCACGCAGCTCTGGTCTCAATGGGTGAAATGCTGCCCGCAAGGCGTGCACGTGGCCCTAACGAGCCCGGTGGACTGTCCTTCGGTCACATCTCAGACATCATCCAGACAAGCCGCACAGTGCCTGATGATCCGGCAAAGGTCGCTCTCGAAGTCGTAGGTGCAGGCTGTATGCTCTACGACCAGATCTGGCTCGGATCCTACATGTCCGGTGGTGTCGGGTTCACACAGTATGCAACAGCTGCATACACCGATGACATCCTCGACAACAACGTGTACTACAACGTCGACTACATCAACGACAAGTACAAAGGCGCTGCAAACGTAGGCACGAACAACAAGATAAAGGCAACCCTCGACGTCGTAAAGGACATCGCAACCGAGTCCACAGTCTACGGTATCGAGACCTACGAGAAGTTCCCGACCGCCCTTGAAGACCACTTCGGTGGGTCCCAGAGAGCAACCGTGCTCGCAGCCGCAGCCGGTGTCGCCTGCTCCCTCGCAACCGCCAACGCAAATGCCGGTCTCTCAGGCTGGTACCTTTCCATGTACCTGCACAAGGAAGCATGGGGCCGTCTCGGCTTCTTCGGATACGACCTGCAGGACCAGTGCGGTGCAACAAACGTTCTGTCCTACCAGGGCGATGAAGGTCTCCCAGACGAACTCCGTGGTCCGAACTACCCGAACTACGCAATGAACGTCGGTCACCAGGGTGGATACGCAGGTATCGCTCAGGCAGCCCACGCAGGCCGCGGCGACGCATTCACCGTCAACCCACTCATCAAGGTCTGCTTCGCTGACGATCTCATGCCCTTCAACTTCGCTGAGCCCAGGAGAGAGTTCGGCCGTGGTGCCATGAGAGAGTTCGTGGCTGCTGGTGACAGATCTCTCATCATGCCCGCAAAGTAAACTCAATATTCAAAAACATTAAAACAGAGTAGGCCTTCTGGTCTACTTCTTTTCTCTTTTTTTGACTTATTTTCGATTAGATTTTATCTATTTTTAGTCCCAATTTTGTTCATAAGTGTTATAAATGCTCAGCCCAAATTCAGTGGTTTGGCGTTTGGAGATTATTTCTATAATGCAGCAGTTAGTGATTCAACAAAGGCAAATATGAATGGGTTCCAGTTCAGAAGAATATACATTACAACTGACTACACAATTTCTGAATCATTCAACACAAGATTCCGTCTGGAAGCTGATCAAACTATCAATTCCCTTACATCAGGCGGCAAAGTAGGGGTAATGGTTAAAGACGCTTGGCTTCAGTGGAAGAATATATTCAGTGGTTCTGACATGTTCTTTGGTATTTCACCTACTCCGACATTCGATGTTTCCGAAGGAGCATGGGGTTACAGATCGCTGGAAAAAACCATTATGGATTTACGTGGTATAGCTCCATCAAGAGATTTGGGTGTTGATCTGAAAGGGAAAATAATCAGCGATGGTTCTTTTAAATATTGGATTAAAGCTGCCAACAATTCAAGTAATGGTCCGGAAACTGATAAATATAAGAGATATTATGCATTATTACAGTTTTCTCCACTGAATAATTTTATGTTTACAGTTTATGGTGACTATGCAGCTTTAGCGCAG
>JADGNM010000227.1 GCA_017883485.1 Methanosarcina sp. | reverse complement strand
AGAATGGCTCAGAAAAAAGTTAAGGGTCAGGTTAATGGTTGAGTGTCTGCGGTAAATGAATAGGAGAGGAAAGAAGAGGAATTTTTAGCGAAGTACTGTAAAAGGCCTAGTGTTCATGTCCACAGACCTCCTGCAGTAAAACTCAATGAAACTCCCGAGGAATTCCATATTTCCACTGGACTATGTCAGAGGATTTAATCAAATTTACTGCGGAAGGTCTCTGGACATGAACACTAAGGTAAAGGAGGACATGAATGAAAACTAACAAAAAATTGTATTCAATCGCTTTAGCGACAGAAGTGCTGGTTTTATTTTTAATTCTTGTTTCATCTACCGCTTCAACAATTCCTGTGGATAATGCTACGCTCACGATTCATGAAACACAGATAAGCACGGGTGGATTTTCAGCCAGCCCTGATATATCCGGTGATAAGATTGTGTGGCAGGACAACCGCAGCGGTCGCTGGAATATCTACATGTACGACCTTTCCACTTCCAAAGAGACCCGGATTACGACCAGTGGGTCAGCAACTTCTCCGTTTATCGACGGTGATAGGATAGTGTGGATAGACGGGCGTCACGTAGAAAATCTGACTTCTGTTGATGATAATTATGGTGGACATGATATTTACATGTACGACCTTGCCACTAAAAAGGAAACTCGGATAACCAAGAGTACAATTCCTGCCGATGGGTTCGGGTACGAGCTTTCGGTTGCCATTTCCGGTGACAAGATAATGTGGGGCGGAACTTATTTTTATCGCATCTATGACATACCGACTCACAGTGAAACTGGAACCAATCACATAAGTATAGTAATGCCTGCTTTTCAGGGTAACAGAATAGTTGGGATAAATGATATTGAAGGACATCCCAGCGATCTATATCTGTACAATCTCTCCACTTGCAAGCAGACCCAAATAACGACAAGCGATAATGCCTTCGATCCAGAAATCTACAATAACATTATAGTATGGACAAGTCAGAGAGACGCAGACGACGGATCTTACATTTTCGATACCAATATGTATGATCTTTCAACTAAGAAGGAAACTCGACTAAGCACAAGCGTGGCGGCATCCAATCCAAATGTCTATGGTAACCGGATAGTTTGGGAGAATTATCACGATACGTGTGGTGGAATTAACAGTCACGACATCTACATGTACAACCTCTCCAGTAAAAAGAAAACCACACTGGCAACACAACCGCATCCATTCAAGCTATGTCTGGTGACAAAATCGTCTGGGTGGTTTATTGCAATAACAAGCATAACTATTGGGAGGGCGACATCTACGTGGGTACCCTTTCAGAAAATAAAAGAGATTAATGCTCGGGAAATTCGGGATTCGAGTTTCTTTTTTGGAACTTGGGTATTTTTGCATATCCCGCCAAAACGGTATATTAGCGCTTTGTAGACTAAAATAACTATTTACAGTCTTATGAGTCAAAGTTTAGCTAGATTTACATCTAATATGTCTTATCTGATATCGGGATATAATCAATGTCTTGTGACTTTTTATTGCTCATTACAATGGTAACAAAGCAAGAGTATCATTTCAAGAACTGATTTAAAGAAAGTGAATACGTTTATTTTATGCTCCTAAATCACATAAGAAGATTTTTCTCACAAGCGGTCGTTATTGAAAATAACCTTTCCCGATAATAACAATCAAGGACTCAAATACAAAGTTTTTGAAAGTTTCTAAGCTGTGTAATATTCAGAAAGAAGGAAGAAACCATGACTGTTCGGCAAACCGATGCCGAACAAAAACGCCTAGTGTCTCGTCAATCTTCAAAGATTGAACAATTCTGAATATTCGTATCAGGTTTTATACGACATTTTGCTGTTGATGCGACACTAGTGGGTATAGAAGCGTTATGCTTAATTAACATGCCCACAGAGCACGATTCCAATCTCGTTGAATTACATTATGTTGTGATCAGCAAATAATCCGCTGTAACGAAGTGTATTCATATGACTAAATAATATTATTTTTATATTTAATCTGCTATTGAATCCCTGAAATTTGTA
Organism: Methanosarcina sp.; assembly: GCA_017883485.1. Lineage (GTDB taxonomy): Archaea > Halobacteriota > Methanosarcinia > Methanosarcinales > Methanosarcinaceae > Methanosarcina. The sequence continues at coordinate 2,965 of JADGNM010000227.1, read as the reverse complement.
GAAGATACGGTTAATCCTTAAAATATTTCGCATAAACCATGTTGCTGAGAATACCTTATCTATTGCGAACTTAACAAGAAAAAGATTCAGTGGATGACTCAGTAACAAAATCCAGTGATGAACGTAAAATTAAAAATCACTAGATTTTGTAAATGGTTACAATCCTTGTGATTATACTTCTGGGTTGAAGTCTTTAGATATCGAATGTTAATTTCGATTGGAGACTGAATTCTTCTTACGAATCCAGATTTTCAATCATGAAATACGAAAATCACTGGATTATGGAACTGGGTTATTGGATAAACGGTTAATATTATCAGATTCAAATCCATACTCTCTTGTATGTCCAAACAGCTACGAGATTCGGTATTCAGGTTGTTTCCCAGAATAATGGAAGACATCAAGAATAAACGCTTTAAAAAGGCTTTTGAAGACCTTGAAAAGGCCGAAAAAATCGCAACGAAAATAAAAGACCCTGAGATTTATTACTATATGTTTTTTTTGAGAGGGTTTGCTGAAGACGAAAAGGGTGAACCGGAATCAGCTCTTGAGTATTACATCAAAGCCCTGGAAATCATCGGAAAACTGTTTCCTGAAGAGCCCGAAAAGAAAGAATATCAGTCTTTTATAGACAATATAGCCGCAGGAATTGGTAACACTCTTCTTGAACTGGATGATGACAAAAAAGCGAAGAAATATATCGATGCGGTAAAGCCTCACCTTGATAGGGCACTTCAAACGTTTGAAAAATTACTTAAATCGGAGCCGGAAAACCCGGATTATCTGTCCGGATACCTGGAGGTTATAGATGATACTGAGTTCTGTTACCAGGCCTGGGGAATGATAGATGAGACGATCCGGCTTTTTGAAAGAAAATTGGACATTTATGAAAAACTATTCGAATCCGGAACCAGTGACTCGGAATATCTCGAAAAATTGGATGAAGATATTGATACTACAGGGATCCTGTGCCTGAGCCAGAAAAACATTGCACTTGCAGAACAAATTTACAAAAGAGGAATCAGAATATATGAGAATATCATTAAAAATAATCCAGAGTCCCATATAGCTGCATTCTTCTTGAGTTATACATATGATTATCTCGGGGCCATGTATTCGGATATGGGAGATCGTGAGATAGCAGAGCAGTACTACAAAGAAGGGATAGAGATTCTGAAAAACAGAATAGAAGCCTACCCGGAAAAAGCTCCATATCTCGTTACCCTGGCAAGTATGTACAAAGATTTAGGCCTGGTGTTTTCGGAGAGTGAAGAGACTGAAAAAGCAGGACAATATTATACGGAGGCCAGGAAGAGCTTCCGAGAACTTATTGACCGCTTTCCGGAAGAGTTCATGACAGGTGATATTCTTGTTAAAGGATTAAATGAACTCGCCAGTATGTTTCAGGAAATAGAGGATCCTAAAGGTGCAGAACTTTGTTATAAGGATCTACTGCAAATCTATAAAGACATGTATAAAACAAACCCAGAAGAACTTGATTGTCTGCTGAAAATATCCGATATCCTCTACCAACTTGGGGACCTTTTTTCAGATTTTGGGGAAATTAAACTGGCCAGCGAGTATTATAATAAGATAGTAGAAATATACGATAATTACCTGGAAGAAAATCCTGATGACATCGAATTCAGGACATACCGTGCTGAGGCTCTAATTGAAATCGGAAATCTGTATGCAGAAGAAGACGTTGAAACTGCAAAAGAGTACTTTAAAGAGGCCAGACAGGTTTTTGAAAACTCCCTGGAACTTGAACCTGAAAACGACTTCTACTGGACAGGGCTTTTCGAAGTTCTACGCGCCACAGGAGAGCTTTTCAGGGCTCAACAAGACTATGAAAAAGCAATAGAGCAATATTCCCTGATTAAAGCTTTTTTGCAAAAATTGATCGAATCCGAACCTGAAGTACTGAAACATAATACTGACCTGGCATCTACATTTTTCTGGCTTGCAGTGCTGTATTCCGAAAAGGGAGATAGGGACAAAGCAGCTGAATACCATACTCTGGCGCTGGAAAACTACGAGAAAATGTTTAGTGAAAACCTGGGTGGTCCTATATTTCTCCAGATCTTCGTTCATGAACTGGAATGCATCGGGATAAACCGCGTGGTCAGTATTTCATGCGAAGTGAAAGATCCTGAGACTCTGTACCGGTATTGTAATCTGGCCCGCTCTGTTTATGAAAAGCTATGTGATGCATACCCCGAATATAAGGAATACCAGACCTTACTTGCCAGGATTATTGAAGAACTCGGAAATTTGGATATGAGCATGAACAGGTTTGAAAGATCCAGGGATGAACTAGAATATCTGGTGTCACTCCGCGAAAAAATGAAAGATTCCGACCCTGAGAATCCGGTTTACCAGCTGAAACTTGGAAACGTCTTAAGTGATCTTGGGATTGTGTACTCTTTTTTGCAAGATCGGGACAAATCAAAACAAACGCTGGAAAAAGCCATTTCCCTCAACGAAAAACTGCTTGAATCCGAACCTGAAAGCTTCGAATATCAGGTACAGGCTGCAGCCATGTTTGTAAATTATTCAAATATTCTTGCTGAGATGGGCAAAACTGAAGAAGCCGAATTATACAAGGCAAAGGCTGAAGAAATCAATGCAAAACTGTAAAAAAACAATGAATAATTGCAAATAGTCAGCTAGGAAAAAGCAACATTAATAATCACTTTAGTTGGGATATAAAAGACAAGTTTTTTGGAAATGGACAAGTTTTTTGAGTCCATTCTCTTTAATTGTTGACTATTGATAATGTTTTTTTTCAGTTTACGTGGGCTAGCGGTTAATGTCTTCTGGGTTCTTTTTAAAACTGACTTAACAACATCAATAAGTAATCCCTTTATAACTTGACTATGTCACATTAGACAGTTACTCCATTTGCTGTCATCGATTTCGCAGCAAACAAGGTATTTGGTTTAATATGGTCTAATGATGATGT
>JADGNM010000226.1 GCA_017883485.1 Methanosarcina sp. | reverse complement strand
TGAAAGCAAAGTCTAATACTCATTTTTTCCCGAAATCTCTTTTTCATTGGATGATATTAAAAAAGGACTTCAATTTTTCACTTTGAGAATAGCTCTATGATTTCATTTTATACATGCTCATCAAAAACGACATCGATAACAAAAATATCTTTATTTATATTTTTATTATACCTTAATATACTTTTTCGGGGCACATGCAAAAACACCCCACATCCAAAGGACTCAAAGTGTTCTCGACTATCAAGGATAAAGTTTTGAAACGGCAAGAAAAGTAAGTGAGATCTTCAAGGAAAACATGAAAATTGTATTTGATGATTATTTGGGGAAGTGGAATTACAAAGCAATTCCAAAAGTAAAAACATGAAGTTATTCATTAGCTATTTCTAAGTTTCCAGGATCAATTTATCTTTGGGCATGGTCATAACTCCATACACAGCGAAATCTCTATATATAGCGAACTTTTTGTGTCTATAATTATTATGTTACTTATATATAAAAAGAAGTCGCTCAGAGTAAACTTCAAATGCCCAGCAAGATAGCCTTTAGTTATCCTATTGTAATCTTAATATTATTTTCTGGACTTCCCCGATTTCAGATACATCAGGAACAATTTATTCCAAGATCTTTAAGACCATTGAGTTTTGCCAGATTGACCAGTAGTGGTGTAAGTGATTCCACAGTGTTTGCCTGGTTTAGAGGACCTCCATCCAGAGGTTTAAGGCAACCCATATTCCGCGTGAGTTCCATGACGAATTTCTTTGCTTCGGCGTCATCGCTGCATATGATTGTGTCGTATACGGCTTTACATTTAACAACATCCTTAAGCTTTCCTGCCGGAACATTGTGAAAAGCTGCAACGACTTTAGTGGACTGCGGGACTTTTTTTCGGATTGCAAGAGCAGCCGAACCTTCTGAAGGAGGCTTATATACAAAAAGACTCCCTTCTTTTGCCATGGGAACAACAGGAGTGATAAGAATCTTGTTTTCAATAGCATCCCCGATTTCATCCAGCAGAGGCAAAACATAGTCAAAGCGGATTGTGAGAATAATTATCTCGGCTGCCTGAGCGGCTTCAAGATTTGTATTTCCTGTGATAATTATTTTGGACGTATCGAACCCATAATTTCCAAGTTCTGATAAAGCTTGTTTTGCGGCTTCTTCTGCAGTTTCCCTGGATCTGGACCCTATGATTATTTCATTCTTTACACCTTCAGGCATAAGATTTTGAAGGGCTAGCCTGAGAATTATGCCCTCTCCTATATTGCCGGTTCCTCCTAGGATAGCAATTTTCAACTTTTCAGGATTCAATTTAAAAGACCTCCAGTTTGCTATATATCCCATAAAATATGTCGGAGAGTTAATATAATTTCTGTCGTCAATTTATTCAAGCAGCAGAATTCCAATGCACACGGTTCTCTCCGGCTTGCAGAACTCAAGTGCCAATCCAGAGTTTTCCATCACTTTCATAAGGTTTATCCCAACAGCTTCGGGTGCAAAACGTCTCATTTCCGGATTAATACAGCTTTGAAGATTACAGACCTCGCACTCGTTGCAGGCACCTGGTCTTAGAAGATGTGAAAGGTAAAACCTTCCCTGAAAGCTTCAAGCTCAATTTCGAGCATTTTATGAAATGAATCCTTCCGAATCCCAGACCAGGCTTCAAGGATATCGGACACTTCTGAGGTATCATGTTCATCTACAAGGAGAAGTGCACTTGAATACTCCGCCATAACCTTCCTGAACTCTTCGATTGACATAACATGAGGTGGGTGATGTGGAGAGAAGTGGAGGGCCATCCCCTCGCCAATGTCACCAGTTCTCCCTAATATAGCTATTTTCAGATGTAGTATCCCCCATTCATGTCTATAACCTGGCCCGTTATGTTTTCCCGTCTTCTTCTGCTAACCGCAGAGCAATTGCTTAACCAATTCCGCGTGATCCCCCGGTAACTAAAGCGACCTTACCTTCCAAGTTTGCTCTCTCTCATAGTACTCACCTTTTTACCACCATGGCAATACCCTGACCCCCTCCAATACAAAGGGCTGCAAGGCCATAGGTACCTTTTGTCTTCCTCAATTCATGCAAGAGTGTCACTAGGATACGTGTACCACTCGCTCCTATGGGATGTCCAAGGGCTATAGCGCCACCATTGACATTTACTTTGTCAAGGTTCAACCCAAGTTCTTGATTAGCTACAATGCTCTGTGATGCAAAGGCTTCATTGAGTTCAATCAGGTCAAGTGCATTAATGCTTATGCCAACACGCTCTACGGTCCTTTTGATTGCTCCAATAGGCCCACAGCACATTATCTCCGGGGGTACTCCATGGATCCCATATCCTATAATTGTGGCCATGGGCGTAATGCCCTTTTCTTCTGCTTTTTCTTCGGACATCAAAAGGACTGCTGCGGCTCCATCATTAATCCCTGACGCGTTGCCTGCAGTCACTGTTCCATCCTTTTTAAAAGCGGGTTTTAGTTTTGCGAGGATTTCTATTGTCGTGTTGAACCGGGGGAATTCATCGGTATCAAAGAGTACAGGCTCGCCTTTTGGTTGGGGGACTTCTAGTGGGACAATTTCATCCTTGAACTTACCTGCCTTGATTGCTGCCTCTGCCTTTTTCTGACTTTTTACCGAGAATTCATCCTGTGCTTGCCTAGTAATGCCGTATTCTTCGGCTACGTTCTCAGCAGTCATTCCCATATGGAAATTGTTGAAGACATCCCACAATCCATCATATATCATCAAATCAACAACTTCATGATTGCCTATCCGTGCTCCCCAGCGGGTTTTTTTCAGGGCATACGGAGCCTGCGACATGGATTCTACGCCGCCTGCGAGAATTACATCCGCATCGCCGAGCATAATCGCCTGGGCCCCGAGCACCACTGATTTCAGACCCGATCCGCATACCTTGTTCACACTAAAGGCGGGTATCTCGTTTGGAATTCCCGCAAAAATTTCAGCCTGTCGTGCCACATTCTGGCCTTGGCCGGCGGAAAGAACATTTCCTAGGATGACTTCATCAACGTCATTTGCTTCAACACTGGCCCGTTTTAAGGCATCCTTCAATACCACAGAACCAAGCTGTGCAGGACTGAAATCCTTCAGTCTTCCTCCGAAATTCCCGATTGCAGTCCGTGTTGCTGATACAATAACTACGTTATTCATTTTTTCACCTCATACAATAACTATGTTAATCATTTTTTCATCTTTTTACAGTACTAATCCACCATCCACGCGTAGTACTGTTCCATTAACAAAGTTTGCCTCATCTGAAGCAAGATACAAATATGTATATCAACATCCTTTGTTTCACCCAGCCTGCGCAGGAGAGTTTTTTCTCTCATCATTTCAAGAATTTTTTCAGGCACATTCGAGGTCATGGGAGTCATTCTAAATCCAGGGGCTACTGCATTGACCCTTATCCTTTTTTCCCGAGTTCCTTTGCCAACGTCTTTGTCATGCCAATCAGACCGACTTTGGTTGCAGCATAGTTGGTCTGACCGATATTGCCGTTCAGTCCTACAATAGAAGAGGAATTGATAATTACACCATTTCCCTGATTGACCATGACTTCAATCACTGCCTGGGTGCAATTAGAAACTCCTTTAAGATTGACGTTGATGACTTTATCCCACTGTTCCTCTGTTTTTAATACGAGGGCATACAGATGTCCAAAAAATACAAAGGAAATATTTTACCTATAGGACTTCAAAATACTTAATGATAATGTTTAATCATTATAAACACACACCTATAAAAACATGACTAATTAAATAAAATTTAGGTGTTTTGATCCGTGCGACAGAAGCCGAATTGAGGTGCGTCCTGAACAATACCTGCATTATTTATTAAAACGTCAATTCTACCATATTTTCCCAAAGTAGTTTTAACCATCTGTTTTGATTGTTCCCTGTTGGTTACATCCAGTTTAGCAAAAAATCCCTCGCCGTTTTTCTTAATCTCAGCTACTGTTTCATTACCGCCCTTTTCATTCACATCGGCGACAATAACTTTAGCTCCTTCTTTTGCAAACAGGATTGCAGTCTTTTTCCCAATACCGCTTCCTGCTCCTGTAATAATTATGACTTTATTTTCAGCTTTGAAAATGTCCATTAAAGGGATGAGTGAAGAGGGTATTGCTGATGTATTGAGAATAACTCCAGCTACTGTACGCAGGTGGTTAGATCGTGCAGTAGAAGGCTGCGATAAAGTAAATGAGAATTTAATGAAAGACCTGAATGACCCAAGATAGAGATGGATGAAATTTGGGTAATAGTCCAAAAAAAATCTTCCCAAGAATGGAAAATTACGGAGATGATGGCCCGTGGATGTGGGTAGCATTTGCACCAGGTTGCAGGTTAATTGTTGCTTTTGCGATAAGTCCAAGAAAACAGTATGTTGCAGACGAATTAGTGAAATCAACGGTAAAACGTCTTTCTGAATCAATGCCTCTTTTTGTCACTGATGGTTTGGAATTTTATGAAAAAGCTGGTCATCCATCTTTATACGGTTGATGTTTTCGTGATTAATTTTTCAGTGCTTCGAATGCGTTCGTTTCTATGCATCGAATAAATATATTATAACCTCGCTAAAATGCGGAAAAAAGGCATGTAGATGGCATTAAAAGTGTTTTTGAAATAACATCAACCAATTAACAGAGGACGACCAAAAACACCGAGATAGTTAAAAAATGGCTCTGGTAATAATAGGAAGAACCTGAGAGATCCGACCTGGTACTATTGCCTTCTTTTAAAAAAGAGAAGTGTAACACGGGTTACAGAAAATGTAACTTAGAATCAGAGAAACGTAGATGGGGTTTGCGATAAAGGTTGTTTTCCAAAATACAAACCTATTTAATACAAATCTTTTCAGCTCTCCCATATTTATCTTCAAGTCTTATAATGTCATCTTCTCCAAGGTAATCTCCCTGAGCGATCTCAATGAAAATGAGGCTTTCGTTGTCTATATTTTTAATACGGTGCACCTCGTTTACAGGA
>JADGNM010000225.1 GCA_017883485.1 Methanosarcina sp. | reverse complement strand
CTTCACGTTTCATAAAGGATAAAAATAACTCATTTTATATACAATTTTCCCCGTTCCGGAAAAAGTTTGGACCTTTCAAGGATACCTGAATAGTTACGTATCTTTTATAGTATCTACTTGTAAATATACAGGTTCGTCCATATCCAACAACTCCATAATTATTCGCCGGCGATGTAATAGATCAATTGTTCACTTAATAACCCGTGTTATTATCTGCATTTCCTGTTTCATTGCCCGTTACATTCTGTGATGTACCTGCACCAGAATTGCCGCTCTGAGCTGCTTGTTTGCTTAGAAATTTGCGCTGTGCTGTACCAATGTGGATAGGCTGGTTTCCAATTGCATTTGCAGTTGAGTCGCTTGCCGGAATAATCTTCAGTGTACCTGTATTTGTCGCTACAGCGCTGTTCCCAATATTATTAAACGGATTCTTACTCTTCTTTGCGGCATTAAATGATTTTGTTTCCAGATTATTTGCGTTTTCGGACACTTTTACAGTCAAGGTCCCATTGCTGACAGTTGACGTAATTCCTGCGTTACTCTGTACGATCTGCATTTTCCGTTGAGTTGTACTAATGTGAGTTCCATTCTGAACATATGTTCCAGTTGCTACTGAAGTTGTAGTTGTGTTCTCAGTTGCACCTGGAGTTTCCGCTACGGATGCGGATGTCACAACAAGTGTCGCTGTTTCTACAGGTGTCGCTGTTTCTACAGGTGTCGCTGTTTCTACAGGTATCGCAGGTGTTTCTGTAGGTGTTACCGAAGTTTCAGGAGCTGTAGTTGCTGGTGCTGAAGTGTTATTAGGGGTGTTGCTGGAACAACCTGACGCTGCTACAATCATGGCTACAATAGATAGCAAAACTATATAGTTCAATGCTCTTGCCATCGATGTTTCCTCCCATATAGGTAAAACTATCAATATTTCTATTCATAAAATGAATGACAATTTTACTGTCAAAAAAGATTGCTAACTGTTGCATTCTCTTCTTAGACATCATTGTTTAATTCTACAAACTTGCTCTTTTTCAATGCGATATTCTATTCAACAATCGTACCTTTCTATTTTCAGGAAATAAATTAGTCAGTATTTCTTTTTCTAAATCACTTTTTCGAAATTGTTAAAACCAACTGTTGTACAATTCCTTGGTGTCAAACCGATACATCAAGCCGATAAATCAGAGACTTTTCATTACTTTATTTTTTAGTTAGGATGACTAGCAATCAGTGAATTTTCTGAATTTTGCGACCCAAAAAACACTAAAAAAGCCTCTGATTATTATTTGTATCTTCTATGTATTAGTATTCAAACAATATAACATGAAGAGAAATATGATTAAGAAACCAGTTATAAATAAAAACCGATGTTATACAGTCCCACTTGTCTTTAAATTATCTAATATAAATATTATTATCTAAAAATAGATATTTAGGGTATATTATTTTGCTTTGTATTCGTTCTCGAATGTGAAATATTATAGTCAGCCAGTTTATTTTCTAATTATAAATCTAAAAAATCAATAATTATACTATTTGCTCAATAATTTTACTTTCCCATAATATCTTATTATTACAGATGTAAGCTTGTCTCGATTTCACTAACTTTGCTATATGAACTCATATGCTTTCAGTTATCGGGAAACAATGATAAATTACCATAATCATTAATAATTATCCAAATAATCATCGATTTAATATTAGGAAAGGTAGTAAATTTGGTTTTAGTATTTGAAATTTAGGCTAGTTTTTGCTTCTGGACTGAAAACTCATAAAAAGAGACTTCCTTAATGATGACTTATGAACACATATTACTTAACAGTTGAACTTGAACTAAAAACACAGCAATAAATATTCAACTGGGTAGATTCTGCCATTACCTCAGGTAAAGGATTATGTGATACGGTGGCTTTATTTTGTTTAATAAATAACTCTAAATTGGATAGTATCTGACCCAAAATGAATTCACAATCTGTAGGCTCAGGTTCTCCGGCTCTTGTAGTCACTCGAGAGAATTCTAAGAGATCATTTATCAGATTTTGCATACGAGAAGCCCCGTCAACAGCAAAGTTGATGTATTTATCAGCTTTATCATCGATATTACCCTGGTATCTCCTTTGTAAAAGCTGTAAATAACTTGAGATTATCCTCAAGGGTTCCTGCAAGTCATGAGAGGAAACGTAAGCGAATTGTTCCAATTCTTTATTTGAGCGGGCAAGTTCTTCTAATTTCGATTTTAACATTTCCTCCGCCTTTTTATAGTATGTCAGGTCTGTGACCACGAGGCACCATGCATTCGGAGATTCATCGGCCTTCAATGAGCTGATAGAAAGGTTTACTGGCACAGATATGCACCCATCAGCCAGGAGGTTGATATCCCCCTTACCGATTTCATTCTCAAGAAGTGCCTTTAAGATGATCAAGTTCTCAGGCGAAATGAATCGATAGATAGATGAGCCTACTATGGTTTGTGGGGTATCCTAAGTAGTTCTGCAAGATGACGGTTGCAGTAAAGAATGGTGCCGTCGCAGGCTAGGGTGGCTGTGCCCTCGTTCATTGTTTCTACGAGGACACGGTATGCACGATCGGCACTATCCAGGGTGAAAATCAACTCTCCTTCTGGCCTATATATTACAAGGGCGTCCAGATCCCCTTCGCGGTTGGCGTGCTTGAGTTCTTCAGCCTCCTCTAGACGTGCTCTCTGACTCTGTAACTCGGCCTGTAAAGCATTATTCTCACCTTTTAATATATCAATCTCATTTTTTAAGGCATTATTCTCATCTAAAAGTGCCTGATACGATGTGGGCTCCTGATCCTTTGCCATTTTAGAACTCACAATTACAACGCCCTTCCAACGTCGATTATTCTTTGGCAGGCTTGAATTTCAGGTCCAATCCAACCAGAACCCTCTCGGTATCCGCCATGCTGCCTATAAGTTTCCTCAAGGGTGGAGGAAGCTCTTTTATGAGGGTGGGAGCTGCAATTATCTGGCCATCTTTGGCGAAAATCGGAAACTGATAAATATCGATGACCTCTAGCTGGTACCTGCCGGGCAGGTACTCTTCACATACGCGCTTGATATTGTCTATTGCCTGCACAGATTTGGGGCCCATTCCCGCAACATAGAGGCGCAGAACATATTTGCCGTCTCCTGTTTTGTCCAGGGCTTCCTCAAAAGCTGCTGAGGAGTCCTTGACGTCCATCTATCATTATGGAACACATGATTATAGATAATATGTGCTAAGGGACAACGAAAATGGCCATTTATCCAGGTTTTGAGATAGTCGCCTGCATAAATCACTGCCGATGTAAGGCTGGAGGTCGTATTTCGACTTCTTACTCCTCAAGATGTGGGCTTTCCTCGTCACAGATATATTAAAATTTTATGCTGAAGCTCTTTTGATAAAATATGGAGAATTGGGTGGAATTTCCTAGACTGGTAAGAGGGAAAACTTAAGAAAGTGAACCCTTCACAGATTCTTCCTTTTGTTTCTTATGTCCTATCGTCCGTTGAAAAGTAGAATATTAAAAATTAAATAGGAACCGAAAGCAGAGTTTCAATTGCATAAATCTTGCTTTCGGAATTCCCAAAAACGGAAGATGGGATCTCAAGCAATTTGTTCTTAGCTTGATTGTTAATCAGAATGGGATAACTCTTTTCATGAATATACATTCACAAAATGCTTCCGACAAAAAAACAATTCCTGATGCAATCACGTCTCATTTTGGACTTATTCTCCTATTCAGGCGTGGTCTTTCCCGTTCTTTTCAAGAATCGGTTTTGCTTTTTCCATATCTTCTTTTGTACGGATTTTTATGAGCTTTCTGCGCTCTTCGCTCATCTGCGACATATCCTGGGAAAGGAGCCCGTAAGCATCAGCCCTGCACTGCCTGCAGTGGCGCATCTGCAGGACATAAGGCTCGCACGCTTCCTGGACAGCTTTCCTTTCTTCTGCTGTAGGCGGCTCAATGTCTGCAAATGCTCCCTGATTGATCAGAGGCATGACATTCATAATGTAGACCCCGAGTTCATTCATTTTTCTGGCGATCTCAACGACATGTTTGTCATTTATACCAGGGACGAGCACGGTGTTAACTTTGACAACTATGCCTGCATCAACAGCTGCTTTGATACCCGCAAGCTGGTTCTTGATCTGGATTTCTGCAGCTTCGACTCCCCTGTAAACTTTTCCATGATATACTATATGATTTACTATTTTTGCCTGGATTTCGGGGTCGATAGCGTTTACTGTAACCGTTAGCGTAGATACGCCCACACGCAGTATATCCTGCAGCTTTTCGGGAAGCATGAGTCCGTTTGTGCTCATGCAGAGAGTAAGTTGAGGGAACTCTTTTTTTATCAGCTCAAAAGTCTCAAAAGTTGCATCGTTAGCCAGAGGGTCGCCCGGGCCCGCAATCCCAACGACTTTGATGAATGGATATTCTGCCAGAACCTCTCTTGTTTTCTCAAGAGCTTCCTCCGGAGTCAGAACCTTACTCGTAACTCCCGGACGGCTCTCATTTACACAGTCAAATTCCCGGACGCAGAAATTGCACTGAATATTACATTTCGGAGCTACTGCCAGGTGAATTCTCCCGTATCTATGCTGGGCTTTCTGTTCATAGCAAGGATGCTCAGCAATTTTTCTCAGGAGTTCATCACTAAACGCAGGGCAGCTATCTTTCTTGTCTAGACACTCATTTTCTTCTGGCAAATGTGTTCTCCTCCATTTGGAGTTTAAAAATACAGCAGGACTTCAGTAAAAGGGGACTTTAGAATATATATCAAGACCTATGACGCAGCCCCTTGATATATATTGTGGAATAACGTTGGTTTTAAAGTCTTGAAGTATAGAATATTAAAATCACTTTACTTATATAAAAGTCTAATACAATGTTTAATAAGTTTACCTGTAACTCACATTCCGCACCCCTGCCAATTTGGGATAATAATCTTGAGATATTGGATATTTTTAAAGGCATATTTAACAAAATAACACATTTGTGTCGTGA
>JADGNM010000224.1 GCA_017883485.1 Methanosarcina sp. | reverse complement strand
AAGCATCATCATTGACCTCATACGCCAAATATTATGTTTGCAGTGAAATCGATGACAGCTATTGGAGTAACTGTCTAATATGACATAGTCATGTTAATAGTCCCCATTCATTATGGAGAAATAGTTTATTGCCATTTCTATCCCCCAATATCTGCTAATATGAGTGATTTTTAGTTATATTACCAATGTATTCATATTCAAACATTATAACATGCAGAGAAACATGGTTAAGAAACAAGTATTAATTTAAAAATGACAATACACAGTCGTATTTCTCTAAAGTTTCACAAGCGTGGTGTTTTTTATGGTTACCTAGAAATTTTTACTAACATAAACTTTATTGAAATGGGTTCAATTTAAGCTTATTTTAAAAATAAAGGTCTTAAATACTTTTACCCTGAAAGAAATGTAATCATCCCTCCAGCTGGAGTAGTCGCCTGATTCTGCTGGCATTCAACTATAATCGGTCAAAAAGCCGGAAATTAATAAAAAGTCTCGACATTCTGAATTATTTTTTACGAAAGAACAATTTTAAATATAATTCACGCAGTTGAATTAATAATCAATAGCACAAGTTTCTTACTGTCCGAAATCCAATCTTAAACCAGAAAGTCTAATGTACTTGATTTTATGTCTCAACTGCGTAAGTCCTAATATTAGAGTTAATTAATTGGCATTATAAAAAATTGCGTCTGAGAACAGGACAAGGTCGGAGAGATAAGTTATAGATAAAAACTTGAGAAGATCTGGCATTGATATTATTGGAGATGTGCCCTGGGGGACGCATATCTGCCAATTCTATGATACAAAAGAAGATTTGACGGACATTCTGGTTCCTTACTTCAGAGTAGGTTTGGAAAACAATGAGTTTTGCCTCTGGGTCACGTCTCAACCCCTGGAAGTCGAGGATGCAAAAGAAGCCCTTCGAAAGTCTGTTCCTGATGTTGATGTTTACCTGGAGAAAGGACAAATCGAAATTATCTCTTACACTGACTGGTTTATCACGGAAGGAGTTTTCGATTCGGAGAAAGTCTTGAATGGCTGGCTTGAAAAACTAAATTATGCTTCGGACAGCGGTTATGATGGTGTGAGGCTTAGCGGGAACACCTTTTGGCTGGAAAAAGAGGACTGGAATCGTTTCGTCGAATATAAGAGACAGACAGACAATGTTATCGGCAACTACCGGATGATAGCTCTATGCACCTATTCCCTCCATAGGCACAACACAGCTAATGTCATTGACCTGGTCTTAAACCACCAATTTGCTTTAATCAAAAGGGAAGGAAAATGGGAACATTTAGAAAGTTCCAGGCTTAAAGAAGCAGAAAAAACAGCAATTCAAGCCACCAAAAATTGGGAATATACCTTTGATTCTGTACCAGACCTGATAGCCGTACTTGACGAAGAATATCGAGTTATCCGTGCAAACAGAGCCATGGCTGCAAGATTGGGGATGACTCCAGAAGAGTGTATAAGATTAACTTGTTATCATGTTATGCATGGAACAGACGAGCCTCCCTCTTATTGCCCGCACAGGCAGTTGCTTAGGGATGGGCTTGAGCACACATTAGAGATTCATGAAGACAGCCTGGATGGCGATTTCATGGTAAGTGTCTCGCCACTTCATGATTCAAAAGGGAAACTCGCTGGATGTGTTCATGTTGCCCGTGACATCACAGAGCGAAAGCAAGAAGAAAGGGCGCTGAGTGAGGCCTACGAAGCGCTTCAGGCACAATCCAAAGAGACGCAGGCTCGGTCCGAAGAGATCAAAGTGCAATACATTGAGCTGCAGGCTCAATCCGAAGAACTACATAAAACCTATGACCTGCTTAACGAAAGCGAAACTAAATTCCGTACATTGGCTGAAAATTCTCCTGATTTAATTGCTCGATTTGATAGACAAAATCGCTGTCTATATGCTAATCCAGCCGCTATGAATTTTTATGATATTCCAGATATAGCAAAGTGTTATGGTATCTCTGTAGATGAGCTTGCTAATAGCACTCATTTTGAAATACAAATAGATCCTGAAATGGTGAAACTCTGGGAAAAACAACTTGTAAACGTTTTTACCACAAGCAAGCTTGAAGCAATGGAATTCCATTATATATCGCTTCAAGGAAAAAAATACTACTTTGATACAAAAATAGTACCAGAGTTAATTGATGGTAAAGTTATCTCTGTTCTCGTTATTTCCCGAGATATTACAGCTATAAAAGAAGCTGAAGATAAGTTGAATGAAACGTTGGAAAATTCAGAAAACTTAGTTAAAGAACGCACATCTGAACTTGAAGAAGCTTATAAATCGTTAAAAATCAGTAGAAATAGTTTTGCTGAAGCTCAAAGAATGGCTCATATTGGAAATTGGGATTGGAATCTTGTAACCAATAAATTATTTTTGTCTAATGAAACTTATCGTATTCTAGGGCTTAATCCTCAGAAATTTAGCGAATCTTACGATGCGTTAATAAGTTTTGTACATCCAGATGACCGAGACCATGCAGAAAATGTCGTTAAAGAAGCCTTAAACGGAAAGCCCTATGACACTGAACACCGGATTATCTCAGCTGATGGAGAAGAAAGAACGGTCCATGCGCAAGGTGAAGCCATTTTTAACGAGCAAAATATCCCTGTTCAAATGAAGGGAACCATTCAGGATATTACTGAACGTAAAAAGGCAGAAGAGAAAATTCAAAACTTAGCGAATATTGTGGAATCTTCATACGATGCCATCATAACTAAAACCCCTGATGGCATCATTACCAGTTGGAATAAAGGTGCGGAGCAAATTTATGGTTATTCAGCTAGAGAAGTTATGGGAAAGCCCATATCCATTCTGGAGCCATCCATATTAGTTGAAGAAACAGATGAATTGGCTGAACTGATTAAACAGGGAGATAAAATTCACAATTATGAGACTTTACGGTTAAGAAAAGATGGCACGACAATAAATGTCTCACTAACTCTTTCTCCGGTTTTTGATGCATCCGGAGAGCTGACCACTATCTCAGTTATTGCCAGAGATATAACCACTAGTAAAAAAGCCGAAGAAAAACTCCGGAAAAGCGAGGAAAGATACAGGATTGTCACAAAGCAGACAGGACAAGTGATATATGAATATGATTTAAGAACAGATAAGGGCATCTGGGCAGGTGCCATAGAAGAAGTTACGGGATATAGTTTTGAAGAACTTCAAAAGTTTGGCAAAGGCTTCTGGGTTACGAATATTCATCACGCAGATACTGGTCTTGTTGGTGAAAAAATCCTTAATGATGGAAATACAGGAGGAAGATATAAAGAAGAATTGATATTAAGAAAAAAAGATGGAGCTTCTATTTTTGTAGAAAACTCCGGGGTCTACCTTACGGATGGTTGTGATAGTTACCCTCATGGTGCTATCGGAGTACTGAAAGATATAACGGAATTGAAACTTGCAATAAAAAACGTTGTAGAAAGTGAAAAAAGTCTTACTGAAGCTCAAAGAATAGCCCACATTGGAAACTGGGATTGGAATATTAAAACTAACGAATTATTTTTGTCCGATGAAGTTTCTCGGATTTATGGATGTGAACCTCAAGAGTTCAGCTTGACTCGTAATGCCTTTTTAAGTTATGTACACCCTGACGATCGAGACTATGTAGATAATTCTTTTAATAGAGCTTTAAACGAAAAACCCATCAACATGGATTATAGGATTATCTTAGCTAGTGGTGAAGAACGCGTAGTCCATGCACAGGGTGAACTTATTCATAATGAAGAAGATATCCCTGTTCGAACGAGAGGAACAATCCAGGATATTACTGAGCGCAAAAAGGCAGAGGAATTATTAAAATTGAAATTAGAAGAACTTGCCCGTTCCAATGCAGAGTTAGAACAGTTCGCTTACGTTTCAGCTCACGACTTACAAGAACCCTTGAGGATGATAACAAGTTATTTACAGCTCTTGCAAAGGAGATATCAGGGCAATCTTGATGATAAGGCTGATAAATACATCTACTATGCTGTTGACGGAGCTTCGCGTCTACAAAACCTGATAAATGACCATTTAGAATTATCTCGAGTGGCTACAAGCACCAGAGAACCTGAACCTACGGATTGTGAATTAGTTTTGAATCAGATACTATCTGATTTAGAATTATATATAAATGAAAATAAAGCTACTGTGTCTTCTGTTTATTTACCTGAGGTAGTGGTAGATAAAACCCAGCTGGTTCAGGTATTTCAGAATCTAATCGTCAATGGCATAAAATTCCACAGTAAAGAGGCACCAAAAATTCATATTTCTGCTAAGAAAAAAGCGAGCGAGTGGCAATTCTCAGTGCAGGATAATGGGATTGGAATTGACCCGCAATATTCTGAAAAAATCTTTGAGGTTTTTAAACGGCTGCATAAGAAGGAAGAATACTCGGGAACAGGAATAGGACTTGCAATTTGTAAAAAAATTGTAGGGCGACATGGTGGACGTATATGGGTAGAATCTGAACTTGGTAAAGGTTCGACCTTTTATTTCACTTTACCAATAAGCCCTACATAATTTTTTTTTGGTGAACGAATATCATGCACAACTTCGAATACCATTAATAGCGATTTTCCGACTTGAGTGGTAGAGATTTAGGATATAAAATAACATTTTATGATATATAATATCTTAACCGATACAAATAGATAACATTTACATATAAATCCTGGTCTTGATGTCATCACTCAGCATTGTAATCCGTGAAGCCTATAGAGGATTGGCTGTTTTGTAGGATTTGATGGCTTCATTCATTATTTTGAGTTCTTCATTCATTGGCGCGCACATATAGATGCTGAACGATTTCTTTTTTGCAGTTTTTTTTGGTGATTCTTACGAAACCAAGTGTTAAGGCATTCCAAAGTTAAGAATAGGAGTTGGAAGACCGGAAAAACGTGAACTACCCCTCCCTGCCGGATGGCGAGGAAGGGGCTTCTTAGTTCATTCCCCTTTCTTGTGAAAGCGAGTCCCTAAGCTCTGCCCCTAGTTCCTA
>JADGNM010000223.1 GCA_017883485.1 Methanosarcina sp. | reverse complement strand
TTTGGGCAAGCAACATCAGTAAACTTTGATTTTGGTCCCCTTTTACCCATGTACCAATATATACTTGTCATATTATATAACTCCAATCAAATACAAATTAACGACCTACTCTCTCAGGCAAATGATAAATGGGGAAATGGGGTAAAGAGAACGTCGGCTATTAAAAATATTCAGAAGATTTAACTATTCTTCGGAGTGAATAAGTGAGTTAAACTCCGAAAAAGTTTATGTGTAAAGAATGCACTTCAAGATAGCGGCAGAGAGTGCACAAAGGAAAATTCATTTTATAGGGAAGAGAACGGTGTTAGATTACCTTCACGTAATTTTCTGGTTCATTATTATAGAGGTTCTTGGCTTAATTTCCATACCTCTTGCCGGAATGGTTGGAGACGGGCTGGCTGACAGAGGTTATTCTGCAGCCCGGACCCTGGGAATAATGCTTGTTACGTATATGTCATGGATTTTTTCGTACCTGCTGGGTTTTAATGCGGTCACTATCCTCATTTCGGTACTTGCGCTTTGCCTCATATCTATGTGTGTCTATAGGAAACAGAGATATTTTCGGAGACAGAGATATTTTCCAAATAAAAAGATCCTTCTTACAAATGAACTCACATTTGCTGCAGCGTTCTTTTTCTTTCTGATTGTACGCTTTTATATTCCCAGAATTTACATGCATGAAAAGTTTATGGATTTTGCTTTTCTGAATGCCGTGATAAGGACTTCTTCCTTTCCCCCGGCAGATCCCTGGTTTGCAGGCGGATCCCTCAACTTTTACTATTATCTCGGATACCTCTCAGTGGGCGTTCCTGGAAAACTCTGTTCTGTCGAACCTTCCATACTTTTTAACCTGGCAATTGCACTTATTTTCGCCCTTTGCTTCAACCTCTTTTTCGGCATCGGGTATAATCTAACCAGTGGAAACGTAAAATACGGCCTGCTAACTGCAGTATCAGGAGTTCTGCTTGGGAATATTCAGGGTTTTATAGAATTCATGCATGTATATATCGTCAGAGAACCTGTTTCGACGATAACTTCAATGATGGGGTACTACTGGAGCAGTTCAAGGGTTATCCCATATACGATAAATGAATTCCCCTATTTTACTTTCATACATGGAGACCTGCACTCTCATATGCTTGCAATTCCCTTCTACCTGTTAGTGCTTACTTTCCTCCTTAACATATACTTTAGAAAAAACACGAAAAGAATATTTGAAAATACCTCTGAATTACTTATTTTTTCATTATCTCTCGGATTTTTATTTCCTGCCAATTCCTGGGATTTCCCTGTATATTTCGGCCTGACATTTTTGATTGTTCTTGCTCATTATTATGGATACTATACCCATAATAGGGACTTATTCGGATCTGTCTCCGGATTTTTCAAAACCGTTACTTTCGTTTCCGCTTTCAGCTTTATCCCGTACTTGCCCTTTTACCTGTCCTTTAATCCTAAGGCAGCAGGAGGATTTGACTTTGTCGGACCAGAACTTCGGACAACAGTTGATAAATTCCTTATTCTGTTCGGCCTTTTCCTTTTTTTGATCTTCTCCTTTCTTATTAGCCGCCTGAGCTCCAGGAAAAAGCTCGGATATTTCGCTGTATGGATCGGCTTCTCAGCCTTCCTATCTGCAATTTGGTCTATTCCCCTGCTTGTAATCCTTTTCCCTCTACTTGCCCTTTCGCTATTTCCATTCCTGAAAGACCTCCCTGACAGAAGCCCAAGAGGATTTATATTTCTTCTAATAACAACAGCCGCTTTTATTGCCCTCCTCTGTGAACTTGTTCACCTCAACGACCATATTACGGGCAGCTTTGCCAGAATGAACACGGTCTTTAAATTCTACATGCATCTATGGATTTTCCTGGCTATTGCAGCCTCTTACTCATACTATGAACTCAATTCACGTTTCAAAAGCTGGCCTTTAGACGGCCTGTCTTTAAAGAAGGCTTATGGAAAAAAAGTATGGACGGTTTCACTTTTGTTCCTGGTCGCCTCATGCTCCTTTTTCCCCATAGTGTCAACCTTTACGAGAATAAAAGAGATGGATGCCATGCCTTCTCTTGATGGAATGGAGTATATGAGAGGACTGGACGAGGGTGATTATAATGCTTTAAAATGGATGCAGGAGAATATTGAGGGGACTCCGGTAGTTCTTGAAGCTTCAGATATTAACAGCAGTTACACTTATGTATCCAGAGTCTCTACAAACACCGGGCTCCCTACTGTCCTTGGCTGGACAGGGCATGAGGTGTTCTGGGGGAGAGACCCCGAAGAATTAGGAAGACGGATAGCGGATGTAAATTCAATTTATAGTACTTGCAGTGAAAAAAAAGTGCTTGAGCTTATTGACAAATACAATGTGAGCTATATATATATAGGTCAGCTTGAAAGGCAGCTATATGATGTAAGAACTGGTAAATTCGAAGACAAAACTTATTTTGAGCCGGTTTACCTGGGCCCGGTCAGGATATATAAGGTAAAAAGAGGTTTATGATTATCTGGTTAAAAAGGAAAATCCGGTCCAGGATAAACGAACCTGTCACTCAAACAAAAATAATAAAATATATCTGAGGCAAGTAATTCAATTCAAATATAATCGTAAGGCAGGAAATTCAATTCTAATATAAATCCTAATAATAAACAAATAAAGAGAGGTTGTTTGTATAACCAGCGTTTCTGTGGTCTTACCTGCTTACAACGAGGCAGCAAAAATCGAAAAGACTGTTCTCGTTACAGCGGAAACACTTTCCAAAGTAACTGATCGCTTTGAGATAATTATAGCAGAAGACGGAAGCACGGACGGCACAGATCGGATAGCTTCAATGCTCTCGAAAAAGTACGCTTACGTTATTCACCTGCATTCGGATGAACGGCAGGGCCGCGGGAAGGCTCTGAACAGGGCTTTTAAGGCAGCTTCAGGAGAAGTACTCTGTTATATCGATGTGGACCTTGCAACAGATATGAAATACCTTGATAAATTGGTCAGGGCTATAAGCGTAGATGGCTACGATTTTGCCACAGGTTCCAGAATAATGCCCGAAAGCGATGCAAAAAGACCCTTTAAACGAGAATTTGCAAGCCGGGGATACAACCATCTTGTGAGACTTTTTTTGCGTTCGAAACTCTATGACCATCAATGTGGCTTTAAAGCTTTCAGGAGAAAAGCCCTCTTTGAAATTCTTGATGAAGTAGAGAACCAGCACTGGTTCTGGGATACCGAGCTACTTGTGAGAGCGCAGCATAAAGGGTACAGGGTCCTTGAGTTTCCAGTCTACTGGAGGCATGGGGGGTCAAGCAAGGTCAATCTTGTAAAAGATGTCGGAGGAATGGGGTCCGAGATTTTCCGGCTCTGGGGGGAACTTTATTTTCCAAAACTCATCTCCGGAAAAGGAAAAGTTTTCCTGACTGCAATCCTGGCAGTTCTGATCCTTACGTTTGTTGCAACCTTTCTGGGTGCGTCCGATATTCTGGATAACGTAAAGCATGCATCCTTCGAGACTCTAACCCTTGCCTCACTTGTGTACTGCATTTCCTGGCCTCTCCGGGGAATACGTTTCCAGCAAATTCTCAAAAGGCTCGGAAATCAATACGGCCTTGGATTTCTTACAGGCACTATTTTTATCAGCCAGTCTGCAAACGTAATCCTACCGGCACGGATAGGGGACTTAAGCAGGATGTATATCCTGAAAAAGAGCAAAGACTTATCCCTTACGACAAGCTTTTCATCGCTAACCGTAGAAAGAGTGTTTGATGTAGTTGCAATCACCTCCATCGCAATACTTGCATCCTCAGGCGCAACATCGCGTTTTGAGCTCCCGCCCTGGATGGACTCAATGATAAAGCTGTCCGGACTTGCAGTAATTGTATTTTTTGCAATTCTCTTTGCTGTCTCCTTCAGAGAAGGCCGCACTAAAAAAGGAAAAGTATCAAAAATATCAAAGAAAAAGAATTCTCCAGGCGGGCGCCTTGAAAAGATAACGGACTTTGCATCCACCTTTCTCCACCAGATGAGCATCGTTGCAGTACGTCCGGGCGCGTTCCTGACAGTAACCGCTACTTCCCTCCTGATATGGGGAATGGACATTCTCACCTGCTACCTGGTCTTAAAAGCCTTTCCATCCGCAGGAATAAACCTATCTTCCACATACATGATTTCCCTTATCTTCCTGGCAGTAGCTATAGGAAACATTGCAAAAACCTTCCCCATAACTCCAGGCGCCATCGGAACCTATGAAGTCGCCCTCACCGCAGTCTTTGGCCTTGGGGGAATCAAACCTGAAATTGCATTCACAGTCGCCGTGGTTGATCACATCATAAAGAACGCAATTACCCTGATCGGAGGTGCGTTCGCTATATCAGGACTCGGGCTAAGGTGGAGAGAGGTGCTTTTCGCAAATACGGAGTCTTTAAAAGGGTGAAGCTTTTAAGGGAGAAGCACACTTCGAAGGAAAAATATGGGACTTAATCAATTGACTGCTTTGCAGTCAACTTAAAGTTTCCACAATTATTATACAAAGAATGATTTGGCTTTTTGGAAATTAATTACAGAGTTATTTTTAATGCTACATTTCTTTCAAACCACGTAGTAACTGTTCTCATTCTTAGTATTTCAATCTTAGAACTGCTCTTGTTGCCTTCATTATATTTGCTATCGCACTTTATCCATCCTTGTCTAGCATTGCTCTCAGTAAGCCTTGGAGAATTTATTTTGCCCAATTAAACGATTTTTGAAACTTTATCTTTTATTATATATTAAATTTGAACGCCTTTATATAGTTCCGGATATATTTTCAAATAACGCTGTAAAATGTTTATATGACTTACGCAGTTGAACTGAAAAATCGATAGAGTTAACCGTTAACTGCTTAAAAATCAAATTAAATCACAAAGCCTATTATACAGGCTGTCTCAAAACTCAAACAAATTCTACAATTGGATAATAGTATAGCCAAATTTATTAATTTTTTTCAAAATTAAGGTACTGATTGACCTTATAGTAGACTGTTTTAT
>JADGNM010000013.1 GCA_017883485.1 Methanosarcina sp. | reverse complement strand
CAAAAAAATAAATTATGTTCTATTTTTGCATGGGGGTCGAAATGTAAATTACACCGGACATCATTCAAATCAATAAATTTTTCAACCGTTTTCATCCCGACGCATGGAAAAACTAAGCCGTCTGGACGGATTACCGCTTTTTCAATACCAGCTGTGCACTTATTATCGCTCAGTCCAAGCTCATTATAATGAGCACCAATAACGATCCTCATATTGGAGTCAAACATCAATTTTGCAAGAATTTCACGCAGTTCTAATGTTTCATCTACTGAAAGAGCCAACTGGTCTTTATTTTCATAACCGCGACCTTGAGGAATAAATCTTAGGATATGAAGAGAATCTAGGCCAGAACTCTTGATAAGAGAAACAATTAAAGGCAAATATCTAAAATTTGCTCTAACTGGTACAAAATGAACATCAACATTCAATTCGACTGTCTGTGAATTCTTAATCGATTCTAAGAGATTTGCAAAGCTCCCTTCCCTTCTAGTAATCTTGTCATGTATCTGAGGATTTGAGCCATGAATACTAAACACGATCTCTTTTACACCAGCACTTTTTAGTTTTAAGAAATAATCCACTGAAATAGAAGAAATGGAATTATTTTCGTTAATTGTGTTTCCAGAAGTATATACGAAGACTTCAATGCCAAGATTTGCAATGTATTTACAAATATCTAAAATATGTGGGTAAGTAAGAGGTTCTCCGCCGGATAAGGATATTTGAGTTACCCCTAGGGATTTAGCCTGATCCACAATACTTTTCAGCTCATGCAAGCTGAATTCTTTCGGATAAGGCTCACCTCCTTCTGAAGAGCACAAAACACAGCTCATAGGGCATTTTTTTGTTATCTCTAGGGTTAAATCATTCAAAATTGCATTCCCCTTATTATCCTTAGCTTTCTTTACAGATACTTTTTTCTATGTACCTAAACATTGTTTCCAAAAGTCGTTTGTCCTTTTGGCAACTCACATAGTATATAAATTCCCCTCTCTTTCTTTCTAATTTTCCCACTAATGTATAGACGATTAATAGCGCTGTTAACTGTATTATATTTTAAATTAAGTTTTTGAGTAAGTCCCTTTGGTGCTATTTCTTCATAGGGATGTTTAGAAAAGTAATCCCAAACAAGATCAGATTTGTTAAGTATTTCTTCGGTCGTCATAAAATTGCAATATTGCAATTTTGTCTGCAATTATATATATGTTTCGATTTGAACAGGCAACAGAGATTAGTATCACAAATTCGGATTTAAGACTATGTTTTAGAAACCATTTCGATAAGTCTATTTAGAATATTTTCTCTAAAGAAGTATTAAATTCCAAAACTTACAACCACCACAATCACCTTTATAAACTCAAAACTTTTTCAACTGACGCAGAGTAGTGAAAATTTAATATAATGAATGCCGTTATCCATCCTAGTATTTCTGACGAATCAAGGCTTTACAATTACCTGAGATTCCCAAATCAATTTCATGAGGACTTATTAAATGGACAAATATGAGAAAGTATTCGAATTGGCCAAACGCAGGGGGTTTTTGTGGAACTCCTTTGAGCTATATGGCGGAAGTCGCGGGTTTTATGATTACGGGCCTCTTGGGAGCACACTGAAGAGGCGGATCGAACAGATCTGGAGAGAATTTTACGTAATCCAGGAAGGGTTTATGGAGATCGAATGCCCGACCATAGGGATTGAGGAAGTCTTTATTGCATCCGGGCACGTTGGAGGCTTTTCCGATCCTCTCTGTGAGTGCATAAACTGCAGTGAAGCATTCAGGGCTGACCATCTTGTAGAAAATGTAATGGATGCGGCAGGGACCCTGAGTGCCGATGCTCTTACAAAGGTCATAAGAGACTACGAGATCAGATGTCCCGAGTGCGGTGGAGAGTTCAGGGATGCTTATGAGTTTAACCTTATGTTCAAGACCACAATCGGACCTGGCACCGGGAGGCAGGGCTATCTAAGGCCGGAAACTGCGCAGGGAATGTTTGTGGACTTCCAGAGGCTGTCCCGCTTCTACAGGGATAAGCTGCCTTTTGGGGCAGTGCAGATAGGAAAGTCCTACAGGAATGAGATTGCCCCCAGGCAGGGTGTTATCCGGCTCAGGGAATTCACGCAGGCCGAATGTGAGATTTTCGTTGACCCGAGGCACAAGAAGCATCCCAATTTCGAGCGCTTTTCAGACAAAGAACTTGTGCTCTATTCGCAGGAGGCACAGGAAAAGGGCGAATCCTTCAGGATGACTGTCAGGGAAGCAGTAAAAGCCGGAGTTATTGCCCATGAAATTCTGGGCTACAACCTCGCACTTACCAACGAGTTCCTGACAAAGATAGGGATCAACCCTGCAAGACTCAGGTTCAGGCAGCACCTTAAAGATGAGATGGCACATTACGCAATCGACTGCTGGGATGCCGAGATTGAGACAGAACGCTTCGGCTGGGTTGAAATGGTTGGCATTGCCGACAGGACCGACTACGACCTCAAAGCTCATGCAAGAGTCAGCAAGACCGAGCTTTATGTCTACGTGGAATACAACGAGCCCAGGATGGTAACTCGTTTTGCTATAAAGCCAAACATGGGCAAGTTAGGCCCTGTCTTTAAGGGTAAAGCAAAAAATGTTGCAGATGCCTTAAAACAGCTTTCGGAAGAAGAGCTCTCTAAGGATGAGATTAAGGTCACTGTGGATGGAGAAGAGTTGACGATCAGCCCTGACATGGTAAGTTTTGCCGAAGAGACAGTAAAAGTCAGCGGGGAAAACGTAATTCCGCACGTAATTGAACCTTCTTATGGCATTGACAGGATCTTTTACGGTACTATGGAGCATGCCTATGATGAAGAAAATGTGGCTCAGAAAGCTGCAGAATCCGGGCTAAAAGGTATGGAAGATGCTGATAGTGAATCCAGGGCAGTCGAAGCAGAGGGCGAAAGCGATGCCGAGGCAGAAGAAGAGACCCGCCTCGTTATGCACTTCTCAAGTGCGGTTGCTCCGGTGCAGGTTGCAGTCCTCCCGCTTTTAACCCGTAAAGAGCTTGCAGACCCTGCAAAGGAAATCGTTGCAAAACTAAGGGAAAAGACCCTGCTTGTTAATTATGACGACTCCGGGACTATTGGGCGCCGCTACAGGAGAAATGACGAAATCGGGACTCCTTACTCAATCACTGTGGATTACGATACCCTTGAAGATAGGACCGTCACAATCAGAGACAGGGACTCCATGCGGCAGGTAAGGGCTCCGATCATAGGGATCGAAAACGTGCTCTACGAGCTCATTTACAGGGACAGGAGTTTCGAATCCGCAGGCAAGCCCTTTAATTTCTAAAATCATGATACTGCCAATTACTGAGCTGCAGACTAAAAGCCCTACGGCAAAATAATCCTGAAGCAAATAATCCTGAAGCGATATGAACGAGAGTCTTTTTCCTGAGAAACCGGCATACATGAAGCACCCGCTGATAAAGTCCGACACAGTTGAGCAGAGGCTCTACCAGCTCAACCTGGCAGGAAAAGCTCTTGAAGGATCAACCCTGATTGTGCTTCCCACCGGACTTGGAAAAACCATTATAGCTCTTTTTGTGATTGCTTCCAGGCTCCAGCGTTTCGGGGGAAAAGCTCTCATCCTTTCTCCCACAAAACCTCTTGTAGACCAGCATGCCGCTTTTTTTAACAGGGTAATGGCCCTTCCAGAAGAAGAGATTCTTGCCTTTACAGGCAGCATTGCCCCTGCGGAGAGGGAAAAGCTCTGGATACAGGGAAAATTGATAGTATCCACCCCTCAAGTGATCGAAAATGACCTTCTTACGAAACGTATCAGCCTTGAAGATGTAAGCCACATAACCTTTGACGAGGCCCATAGGGCAGTCGGGAATTACGCTTATACCTTTATTGCGGAAAAGTACTTTGAGAGCGCAAAAAATCCCCATGTGCTCGGAATCACTGCAAGCCCTGGAAGCTCAAACGAGAAAATTTCCGAGGTATGTCAGGCCCTTCATATCGAAAATGTAGCCGTGAAAACTGAGAACGATCGGGA
Organism: Methanosarcina sp.; assembly: GCA_017883485.1. GTDB lineage: Archaea > Halobacteriota > Methanosarcinia > Methanosarcinales > Methanosarcinaceae > Methanosarcina. Next base: position 11,446 of record JADGNM010000013.1, on the reverse strand, counting down.
TGTTCGACCTTATGTGCAGGAAAAAGAAATAGAGTGGCTTCAGGTCCAGCTTCCTGCAGAGATGGCTGAAATCCGGGAATATCTGGAAAAAATTTTCGATGATCGGCTCGGAACCATAAGGGAGCTCGGCTTTTCTATAGGCAGTGGTAAATATATCTCCAAAAAAGACCTCCTGCTCCTCCAGAAACAACTCCAGGGTGAAATACGTATAGGCGGGGACCCTGCGATCTTTTCTGCTATGTCTGTGCTTGCTGAAATGATGAAAGTGAGCCATGCTGTGGAAATGGTAGAAACGCAGGGTCTTGAGACTCTCAGGAAGTATCTGGAAAAACTGGATTCAGAGGCATCTTCCAGCAGTGCGAGTAAGGCTGCAAAAAGGCTCATGGACGACTTGTATATGCGAAAAGCCCTTTACAGGGTAAAGGAATGCACTGCCGAACATCCTAAGCTCGGGCTTGCGCGAAAGATCGTATCCAAACAATTGAAGGAAAATCCTAATTCACGGGTAATTGTATTTACAAATTACAGGGACACCGCCGAAATCATGGCAAATGCACTTTCTGAGGCCCCAGGAGTTGTTCCCACACGTTTTGTGGGTCAGGGTTCACGTCATAAGGACAAAGGCCTTACACAGAAGCAGCAGGGGGAGATTCTCGAAAAATTTAGGGCAGGAGAATGCAACGTACTCGTAGCCACCTCAGTTGCCGAAGAAGGGCTTGATATCCCTTCCACGGATCTGGTACTATTTTACGAGCCTATCCCCTCTGAGATCCGCAGCATCCAGCGTAAGGGCAGGACCGGCAGGCAGCATAAGGGCAGAGTAGTCGTGCTGATGACAAAGGGTACAAGGGACGAAGCCTATTACTGGAGCAGCAAAAATAAGGAAAAAAGAATGCTGAGTAGCATGCAGGGTCTTGAAACTGTCCTGGGCACAAAGAGCTCAAAGAGCTCAAAGAAAAGCGCAGAACTCTCGGATTTCAAAATTAACAGGGCCGAAGATGAGAGTAACAGCATGAACCCCGTAGATTCCGTAGAAAGAGGAGAAGGTGAGGACGAAAAACCGGAAAGAAGCACGGATGGAAACAGAAATGAAAGACAAAAAACGCTTATAGACTTCGAAGCTCTTGCCAAAACCGAATCACTCAGAATAGTGGTCGACCACAGGGAAACGAAGAGCGGAGTTGCAAGGGTTCTGAACAGACTCGGAATTGAACTCAGTTTTGCAGCCCTTGAGATAGGAGATTACGTCGTAAGTGATCGCCTTGCTGTGGAAAGAAAGCGAACGGACGATTTTGCAAGCTCCCTTATCGATGGGAGGCGTAATCTTTTTGCTCAACTCTCAGATCTTGCAAGAGTGTATAAAAAACCCGTCCTTATTGTTGAAGGAGAAGACCTTTTCACTTCCAGGCAGCTCAACCCGAATTCTATCTACGGTTCCCTGATATCCATTGCAATTGATTTTGGAATATCGATCCTCTACTCAAGAGATGAGGAAGAGACAGCTGCGATATTAAAAATGCTTGCGAAACGTGAGCAAACCGAAAATAAGCGTGAAATCAACCCGCATGGGAAAAAGTCAGCCAGTACTCTTGCTAAGCAGCAGGAATATCTGATTTCTTCAATCTCGAATATAGGGCCGAAAGCTGCAAGAAATCTCCTTTTGCATTTCGGCTCCGTAGAAGCTATTATGAAGGCTGATACCGAAGAACTCAGGAAAGTAAAGTCGATAGGACCAAAAACAGCGGCCAGGATCAGAGAGGTTATTGGGAGCCCTTACAAAGGGTAATGAAGATAATTCCTTTCCCTTTCTTCCGATCCTTTGACTATTCCTACTGTTTTCAACCTTCTTTTTTTTCTTCTTACCCTTTCCTTTATATCTGCCTCAGTGTCCTTTCCTTTATATTTGCCTCAGGCGCTCGATAAGCTTAAGACCTTTGTCGATCAACTCGAGGTCCTCGGCAATGTTACGAGGGTTCTTTTCATCCTGAAGGAAGGTTGCAATGCTGACAATCTTTTTGAATAGGAGGTTCTCCAGGACTTCCCGGTCTCCATGGTCTTGACCTTCGTTAACGGCAGGAATCTTTGCTGCTTCTGCTGGCTTTTCCCTATTCTTTGACAGGGAAGCCTGAGGTGCCGGAGCTGTAATTTTTTCTTGCCCAGTAACGGAAGGTTTTTTGGAATTATCTTCTTCTATGAACTCGAGAGCCGTCTTCTTTTCTCCGGTGGCAACTTCGGAAGTTCTCAACCCGAACCTGGGTTTTTGCCTGTGTGCCTGCACCCTTTTTTTAGGTTCAAACAAGGACCCAGCCTTTTCGGTGTGCTGTACGGCTTCGGGAATCTGGATTTCTGCGACCGGTTCCGGAGTCTCCTCTTCTTCTTTAACATCACATATAGGGCAGATTACTTTGCCCTGATAACGAAACCTTGGGGCTCCGCAGACCTTGCAATGCTCGGCGAGCATAGTGCCCCCCAATTCAAGAAAACGCGCGATTCGCTTTACTTTTTGATCTTTCTCAGAATCCATGTACCTGATTTTCCTCCATGAACAGCTTCTCATTTATTTTATATTATTTTTCCTGTAGCTTCCTGTATATGAAATTTCTTTATCTCGTGCAACAGGAAAAACCGTGGATTCGGAACCATACAGAGTAGACATTGCAATATGCAATCGTAAAGATCACCGATACTATTTTATATAACAAGCCTGTCTTACACTAATCTATTAGCCCTAATTTTACATCATAATTGACTCGAAGGTGATTCGAATGTCATCAAATGATTCAGCAGAAGTTATCAGACAATGTCTTCAGGTCCTAGATAGTATAACAAGTGACTCATCAGTTCCAAGAAATATCAGGCGTTCCGTGAATGAAATCATGTACATACTGAACAACGAATCCGAACCTCTATTCCTCAGAGCGGCATCAAGCATTTCCATTCTTGAAGATATAAGCAACGATCCTAACCTTCCTCTTCATACAAGAACTTTGATATGGAATCTTTCAAGCCAGCTTGAGACTATTCCCGTAGATGAATAAGACTACAAAAATCATTTAAATGTATATAAGAATTTGTTTGTATATATTTACAGAATTTGCCTGATCTGCTTAAGAGCATAAACTGAGAATCTAAAAGTCCCGAACATAAAATCAGCTTGGGTATATTGATGAGATATTCATGAGATTACATTGTTAAAAAATTCCAAACATTGCCTAGTTCTGAAAAAAGAGCTGGAAAGGAGCAAAATTATTACTTTGCCAACCATTTCGAGCTGATTATGGGAGTTACACTCTTGAGTTACGATACCGGCAAGGAAAAGATATTTTTCCTCTTTTCCATCTTTTTCCATTAACTGAAGTTTGAACAGTTATTCGGAGACAAATTTTAAACTAACAAACAAATATAAACGTGTTAAAAGTTAGATAAGGGGTAATAAGTGGGATCTATATAAGGAACCTGGTATCCAGATTATACAGACCAAAGAAAATTATATCTTCAGGCATAATTATACTTGACGAGAATTCTAATGAATAAGAGAACTCTAATAAATGTCGTGAACTCTGAAATATAAATGTAAGGACATAATATACAATTTGGTCTTTAAATAGAGAACCTAAGTCTTGTAAAGGCTAAAATGTATCAAAGGGGGTATGAAAAAGTGCTTGAAGAAATTTCGGCCCGGATAAGGGAGAATTTCGACGCTAAAGACAGTGTAAGGGAAGATGGATTGAAAATCTCCCGGGAAGTTGTCAGGGAATGCAGGGCAGCAACATTTGCTTTGCATGCACAGGATTTTCAGAAGGCAAATCGCAGTATTAAAGCAGCGGAAGAAGCTCTGGAGAAACTTGAGGTCATTTTCATAAGGTACGCTGACATTTATTACGCCGGGTATGTAGAACATGCCCAGCAGGAGTATTCGGAAGTTCCAGTCCTTAGAAGCCTTCTGATGGAAGAAGGGGAGCCAAAAAGCGTTCCTTCCCCGGATGAACTGAGAGTCGAATATGCTGCCTACCTTAACGGGCTAGGAGATGTTGTGGGAGAGCTCAGAAGGCATGTCCTGGATCTTATTAGGAGAGACTCTTTTGGGAAAGCCGAATCATTTTTAGGGATTATGGAAGATATCCATGCAGCACTTATGGACTTTGATTATCCGGATGCTATAACCAAGGGGCTCAGGAGAAAAACAGATGTATCCCGCGGGCTGATAGAAAAGACACGCGGAGATGTTGTCAACGCAATTCGTCAGAAAAAACTTGAGACTGCAATGCTGAACCTGGAGTTGAGACTTTAAGTCGTCTGAGCTTCAATACTGAGTATATTAATTGTCTTGAGCATGATTAATGACCCTGAGCGTGATTAATGGTCTGAGCATAAGGATTAAGAATTGTGAATTTTAACTGCAATTTGCCCAGATGTAACTTATTTATATAATTGATTTAATATTTGTTAAACTGTCTAAGAACTTAATTGTTCAGAAAAATCTCGAAAATAACAAATTTAAAACTTCAACAATCCGCTAAAGGATATTAAGAGGATATGCATGAGATTTGATCCAGAAGAAATAAAAAAGGATGCAAAAGAGAACTTTGATCTTACCTGGAATGAGGGCAAAAAGCTGATCAGGACACCTTCCTTGAACGAACGCTATCCCAGAACAACTCTTAGATACGGAAAAGCGCATCCCGTTTACGATACCATCCAGAAGCTGAGAGAAGCCTATCTTCGAATGGGCTTTGAAGAAATGATGAACCCTCTGATAGTTGATGATAAAGAGGTTCACAAACAGTTCGGAAGCGAAGCCCTTGCAGTCCTGGATCGCTGCTTCTATCTTGCAGGTCTGCCCCGCCCGAATGTGGGAATTTCGGACGAGCGAATCGCACAGATAAATGAAATTCTTGGAAACGTAGGCGATGAAGGGATAGACAAAATCAGGCAAGTTCTCCACGCATACAAAAAAGGGAAAGTTGACGGAGATGATCTTGTCCCCGAGATCTCAGCGGCTCTTGGTGCTTCGGATGCCCTTGTTGCCGATATGATCAACAGAGTTTTCCCGGAATTTAAAGAGCTTGTACCCGAGGCAAGCACAAAGACGCTTCGCAGCCATATGACAAGCGGCTGGTTCATTTCCCTTGGCGCCCTTCTTGAAAGGAGAGAGTCTCCCTTACACTTCTTCTCCATAGACCGCTGTTTCAGGAGAGAACAGCAGGAAGATGCCTCAAGGCTAATGACCTACTACTCGGCTTCCTGCGTAATAATGGATGAAGATGTAACTGTTGATCATGGAAAAGCAGTTGCAGAAGGGCTTCTTTCCCAATTCGGTTTTGAAAAATTCCTTTTCAGGCCGGACGAAAAGCGCAGCAAATACTACGTTCCTGACACACAGACCGAAGTGTTTGCCTTCCATCCGAGACTTATAGGCTCTAATTCAAAATACTCGGACGGCTGGATCGAGATTGCAACTTTCGGGATATATTCTCCTTCAGCTCTTGCAGAATATGACATCCCTTATCCTGTTATGAACCTTGGGCTTGGGGTGGAAAGGTTGGCAATGATCCTTCATGATGCTCCGGATATACGCGCTCTGACTTATCCTCAGATCCCTCAGTACGGCGAATGGGATATGCCGGATAATGAGCTTGCAAAGCAGGTTTTTGTAGAGAAAATGCCCGAGACTCCCGAAGGGCGTGCGATTGCAGATGCAGTTGTTTCCCAGTGTGAACTTCATGGAGAAGAACTAAGTCCCTGTGAATTCCCTGCCTGGGAAGGAGAAGTCTGCGGCAGGAAAGGAAAAGTTTCTGTAATCGAGCCCGAAGAAAATACTAAACTCTGCGGCCCTGCAACTTTCAATGAGGCTGTAGCATACCAGGGAGATATCCTTGGAATTCCGAACATCAATAAATGGCAAAAAGCCTTTGAAAACCACTCCGCAAGAGCAGGAATCCGTTTCGTAGAAGCTTTTGCCGCACAAGCTGCAAGGGAAATCGAAGAAGCCGCAATGTCCGGCGCAAGCGAACATATGGTAAGAGTAAGAATTGTCAAGGTGCCTTCAGAAATCAACCTGAAAATAGGCCCTATTGCCCAGCGTTATATAACTGGCAAGAAGAAAAAGATAGATATGAGAGGTCCTGTTTTTATCTCTGTAAAGGCGGAATTCGTGTAAAAGAAAGGCAGTAAAGAAACGTAGTAAAAGGGATAAAAAATGCAAAACGAACAAATCCCTTTTTCCAATTTAAAGGTCTTAAATGTTTTCTTTTGGTCATCTTTTTACTCAAAAGTGTACAGTTAAAAAAAGGGATTCAAGAAACTTTAAGAACTTATAATATTTTATTATCATGAATTATATGAAACGGACATGAAACTCCTCGAATAACAGGCGCATATAAATTTAAGTACCTCAGATTAACAGGATTTTAATTTCAAATTAGGAAAATTTAAATCTGAGTAATCAAATAAAAAATTGAAAAATCCCAATACTTTTATATCTGTGAAAATAACTGCGAAAAAGGATCTTCAAAATTAGGTTTTTGCAGCAGCATAGGAATCTGGAATGTTCAAGCGGAAGACATATATTTACCTGTGACGAGTATGAAAATATCTTTGTTTTGTCTTATTTGGCCAATGTATAGTACAATCGATATAAAACAAAGAGAAATGTTCTTATTTAACTGCTGAAGTCAGGTTGATAACGGATTGTGCTTTCATGAAAAATTACACTAAATGGGTAGCAACGTCAATTATAATTAGTACAATTTCGATAGCAGTAGTCCTTTTCCTTACTCTGGATAAGACCACGATTTCGGTAGTCAAGGAGATTAAGCCCGTATACATATTAGCTGCGTTTGGTATACACATACTTTCCTTCATTCTATGGGGTCTGCGCATACGGGTAATGACGTCCGCACTCGGGTATAAAATAAGTCTTACAAGGGCTTACGAAATCGTTGTCTCCGGCACCTTCGTTGCTGCTCTCACTCCTTCTTCCATAGGTGGGGAGCCTTTAAGGATTCTTCTCCTCAAACAGGACAAGATGCCTGTTGGGAAGGCCTCTGCAGTTATTCTGGGCGAACGCATACTGGATGCTGCATTGCTGCTTTTAGCTGCTCCTTTTGCTTTATATCTCTTCAGTGGCACACTGTCGGATCCCCGCCTGAAACTGGTGATAATGTTGGGAGGTTTATTTTCATTAGCCACTCTCATCCTGATGCTCTATGCGTTAATGAGGCCTCAATACGTTAAACCTGCTGTAAATTATCTCGTGGCATGGCTGATCAGGCTCTTTGGTGATAGAAAAATCGGAGACAAACTACGCAGGCTGTCGGTGTCAATTGATAGGGAGATTGACGAATTTCATGAAAGTATATATCTTTTTGCCACAGAAGCACGTTTAGGCTTGATATATGGGATAATATATTCAATTATATACTGGATCGTTGATTTTTGTTCTCTCCCGGTAGTTCTTATGGGCCTCAATCAGCCTCCTTCCATACTGTTCTCTTTCGCAGCACAGGTATTGCTATTACTCGTTACAGTTGCACCTTTGACCCCAGGTGCAAGTGGGGTGGCTGAACTTGCTGCAGCTACTCTATTTTCAGTCTTTATGCCGGCAGGCATTATAGGAATTGCAGTGATTGGATTGAGAGCTTTCACTTTTTATACTAATATTTTAGTCGGAGGATTTGTAAGTTTTAAGTTACTGAAGGATACCGAATTGATAAAGAAGTATCTAAAACAGCCTCAAAGTAATGTTGAGGTATGTGAGAAGTAGTTTAGGGGAAGGTTTATTTTTTACAGATTGCAATTCATACGTAAGCTTTCTTCTTTCTTTTTTTACATTTTATGTCTCTGAAGAATCCAAATTTTGATTTTAAACCCAGAACATTTTAAGTTCAGAAAAAACAATATTTTCTCGGCGTTATACAAATGTTCCAGACCGAACCTATAATCTACCTTCAATCCCATGGAACCCCATGGTTTACGTTTCTCATGATTCTTATAACTACATTGGGCTCTTCCGCTTTTCTGGGTGCTATAACGGTTATTATTACTTTTGGCATTGATTTTAAAAGAGGCTTTCTTCTGTTTCAGCTTTTGATGTGGACAGGCCTGGTTACCGAAGTCCTGAAATTATTGGTAGCATTTCCGAGACCGGATTTTGTAGATAATAAGGTTCTTAACCTGGAATATGGAGTTAAAAATACATCCCCATTTAAAGGGAATGGACCTGAAGGCATTTTTGAACTTCCAGATAAACAGATCCTTAAAGCATTTCGTCTTCAAGAGGCTTTTACCCTATCGTCTTTTGGCTTTCCTTCCGGGCATGTGTCGCTTACGACTGCGCTATGGGGAGGAAGCGCCGCTATTTTCGACAGCAGGATAATCCGAATATTTACTCCTTTTATGATAGTGATTATAGCTTTTTCAAGAGTATACCTGGGCAGGCATTTCATAGAAGATGTACTGGGGGGAGCTATGGTAGGGCTAATTTTCCTGTTTATCTTTACGCGTTTTCTCAAAAGCCCACTGAAAGATGATTTTTTCAAAAAAGAGAGTTTTGAATTCACTCTCAGGCGCCAGAATTCACTTTTTTACTTTTTCATGTTTGTTATCCCTATTCTTCTCACAGCCTTCTCTCTGGTAAGTGCCACTGTAGCAGGAGTGTACTTTGGCACGAATGTTGCATATCTCCTGATTGTACGAAAGGAAATCCCGGATGACGCCGGAAGTACAGCACAGAGGGCTGCAAGGGTATTCATTGCACTCCTGTTGCTTGGGATATCCAGCCTTATTCTTGATTTCTGGTTTAAGACAGCCGGAACGATAAATTACCTCCAATATACGTTAATAGGATTTCTAAAAACCTTCATTCCTGCATCTACAATCTGGGCTTCCGTAACTGTCTGCACAAAGCTTGGCTTATATAAAAGGGATAAAGAAAGTTTCTAAACAGCGCAGAGAGTCATTAAAACAAAAGATTGTACAAAACACCCGATAAAGTTCTTTGGATATTTTTTAATATCAGGATTTACCGGTTCTCAGGGTTTTAATCACAGCATTTGCCGGAACATCGAAAAAAGTTTATATTCCAGAATTGAGAGGAAATCATATATATTATATGGAGACTGAAATAGTAATTAATTGAAATTCAGGGCTGCATTTAATAATAAAGCAAAAATCGCATTAAGGCTCTGCAGCGTATTAGAATTAAATAAACAGGATGATACAGCAGGTTATCATAATACAGGCTCTCGATGGGGGAAAAAATTTAAAATCTTTGTATGTTAGTTTATTCTATACTCTTTCTTTAAGGAATAACTTAAATAATGCTTTTAACTATTGAGCATATTCACAATTTCACTTGAGAACCAGCAAATTGAAATCGTAACCTGTCGGTTGCAATAATGGGAAAATTTAATGGGCGTTTCACCCGTGGAAAGAATTCCCACGGCAGATTCCAGTAACAAATCAAAACAGAGAGGATGAGATTCATGGATTTTGAAAAATTAAGACACGGGACCGAACTTATCAAGCGGGGCTTTGCAAGTATGCAAAAAGGGGGTGTGATCATGGACGTGACAACTCCTGAACAGGCCAGAATCGCAGAAACAGCAGGAGCAGTTGCTGTCATGGCCCTTCAAGCTGTCCCCGCAGATATCAGGAAAGCAGGTGGAGTTGCCCGGATGGCAAATCCTGAAATCGTTCAGCAGATAATTGAGACGGTTACCATTCCTGTAATGGCAAAAGCCAGAATAGGGCACTTCGTAGAAGCTGAAATCCTCGAAGCCCTTGGCGTTGACATGGTAGATGAATCCGAAGTCCTGACCCCCGCCGACCCTTACTTCCATATAGACAAAACACATTTTACCGTACCTTTTGTCTGCGGAGCCAGGAACCTCGGAGAAGCCCTCCGGAGGATTAACGAAGGGGCAGCCATGATCCGGACCAAGGGGGAAGCCGGAACAGGCGATGTCAGTCAGGCAGTAAAACACATGAAACAGATCATGGGCGAAATCCGTGCGCTTTCAAGCAAGACCAGGGAAGAACTGATTATGGTTTCCAGGGAAATAGAAGCTCCGATCGAGCTCGTGATGGAAACCGCAAAAATGCAGCGCCTGCCTGTAGTAAACTTTGCAGCCGGCGGAATTGCAACTCCTGCAGACGCAGCGCTTATGATGCGCCTTGGAGCCGACGGAGTTTTCGTAGGTTCAGGCATTTTCAAAGCCGAAAACCCTGAAAAAATGGCAAAAGCAATCGTCGAAGCAGTCAACAACTATGAAAACCCTGTAAAACTCGCTGAGATCTCAAAAGGTATAGGTTCCGGCATGAAAGGCATTTGTGCAGATACGATCCCTGTAGAAGAAGCCCTTCAAGAACGTGGCTGGTAACCCCGAATTACTATTCGGGAGCACGAGGTCCTTTTCGCTACGCTTTGCTTCGCTCAAGAGGACTGATTTAATGTACTTAAGTTCGCTCGTTAAGCGTACTAAATAATTTAATTTTTTAAAAATTATCTTTCTTACATGCCTGTAAGAAAAAATCAATTTAATTTTTTAGAATTTTAATTCAACGAATAAAGAATTAGTTTAAGGGTAAATTTCTGGAAAATGGTGTTTTTCATGAAAATAGGTGTAATCGCTATTCAAGGAGCGGTTTCTGAGCATATTGATGCTTTAAAGAGAGCCCTTGCGGAAAGAGGGGTATATGCAGAGGTAGTTGCCATAAAGCACAAGGGAATTGTCCCGCAGTGTAGTGGGATTGTGATTCCAGGGGGCGAGAGTACGACACTTTGCAGGCTGCTGGCCCGTGAGGGAATTGCAGAGGAAATTAAGGATGCGGCTGCAAAGGGAGTTCCTATTCTCGGGACCTGTGCAGGGTTGATTGTGCTTGCGAAGGAAGGGGACGAGCAGGTTCAAAAGACCAGCCAGGAGCTGCTTGGCATTATGAATATTAAAGTTAACAGGAACGCTTTCGGGAGACAGAGAGATTCATTTGAAGCGGAACTTGAGGTTGAGGTTCTCGATTCACCCTTCCCCGGCGTATTTATCAGGGCTCCCGGAATCGTAAGCTGCGGACCAGAGGTGCGCGTGCTCTCAAAGCTTGATGACCAGATTATTGCTGCAGAGCAGAGAAATGTGCTGGTTCTTGCTTTCCATCCGGAATTAACCGATGATTTGCGTTTTCACCAGTACTTCCTGGATAAAGTTATTAACTGCTAATTTTTGCATGGGCTTTCGGCTTTAAACCGGAACCCTTTCTTTATAAAAGTTCTTTCTGCAGCTCTTCTGTATATTTTCTATTCTTTCGAGTATTTTTCGAGTGTTTTTTTCGAATATTTTTCCAAGTGATTTCCTTATTTTTATTACTAGGGAGCGCAGAGGGTCACGAATACCCCGACCTTCAGGTTGGGGATGAAGTGGACCCTCGCCTCTTTTTGATTCCGATCAAAATC
>JADGNM010000222.1 GCA_017883485.1 Methanosarcina sp. | reverse complement strand
CTTCTTTACAATCTCTTTCTCAGCCCTAACGGGTTTTTGATCCTTAACGCCCCTTGCTTCGTTAATGAAAGCTATGAGTTCATCCTTCTTCATGTCATGAACTGCAATTGATCTTGGCATTTCCATGGCTATTGCCCTGAGTTCCTTGACCGTCATTTTTTCTAACGATTTTTCTTCTTTCCGTTCCTTTTTCTTCGTCTCCTCTACCATTGCTCTCCTCCTGCATCTCGGTATCCTAATGGTTTGTATTGCATTGCTTTCTGCTGCCGCTAAGGTGAAAACACAACCATCAAAACATCCAGAAGTGATTGCATTTTTTAATACGGCGGCTATTTTTTTATGAGCTGGATTTTCTGCTCTATATTGGCCGCCTTTTGGGTTTCCTTTTTCATTTCGTAAAAAGAGTGGAGTTTATCCAGATAGACTAAAAGAGCCCTTTTCCACCCATTGTGTGAAGCGGTATCAACGGCAATTTTCAAAATTCCTTCATCATATGTATTTTTTTGAACAAGAAGACCAACGGCAATCAGTTTTGACAGGGGGTCTTCTATCCTTGAAATTTCATATGCAATATCCTCAATTTTCCCCTTTCGGAATGCCCTCAAAAAACCATCATATTGCTGTGGGAGCAGTCTTTTGTCCACTGTATCAAAGGAACCTTTCAAGAAACTGTAAAAGTTCCTGTTTTGCAAAACCGGTTGAAGGGCATCTATCCTAAGGTATTCTCCATCATCAAAAGCCTCGATGACGGCGACGTGAACAGCATATTGTGTCAGGTAGGCCCTTGCAAGAATTTCCAGGTCCCCACTCTTTTTGATATCATCGAGAGTTTTATTAAAATATAATTCAGCCCGATGTTCGTTGCCACTCAAATAATTTTTCTTGTAATTTTCCAATTGATTAAAAGAAGCATTCGTCCAGTCGGGTATTTGTTTTGAACCGCAGCCCAACAATATAATACTGAAAGTCAATAAATAAACAATGTTTTTCATGGGAGTTTTATTTCCGGTTCTTTTTTAGAGGGTAATATTTTATTAATATCACTGACAAGTTTGTCGATTGAATTGACTGTTGTATCGATCTCTGTTCTCAATAACTTTAAATCCTTTGTTGAATCGGACGCATCCGCACTGATCTTTACTACGTTATCGAGGGCCGTATTGATTTTTTCCAGCTTAACAATAATATCCTTGAGAATTTTTCTGACTAATGGAAGGGCGCCATCATTGCCGTAAACCTGATCATCAGTTTTTGCAAGAAGATCTCTAATCTTTTTGAGGGACTCATTAACAGATTGAGCGCTTTCCGGGGTTCCGGTTGCCATCTCAATAAGCGTATCTTTTTTCGCCAGGTTTCCTGTAAGTTTCTCCGAGTGGCTCAAAATCTTGTTAACATTACCCTGGGGATCAGCAAGATTTGCGGTAATTCTTTCAATATTTGTAACTACCTTATCCAGCTTTGCAAGGGTAGGCTGGACTTTTTTTATCGACTCATTGATGTCATTGACCATCACAATCTCAGGGATAGTCTTCGGCGACAACGCCGGGCTGTTCAAATTCTCCGTGGCAATAATAAGTCTGGAAGAACCTATGAGGGGTTTATAAAGGCTGAAAGTGCTGTCAGACCTGATCCATTTTGAATGCTGTTCCGGTATCCTTATTTTTATCAGGAGTATCCCCTGATCATTGAGTTCTAACGTTTCTACCCTTCCAATTTTATAACCGGAAAAGAGGACAGGCATCCCCTCGGTCAGATCCTCGCCGGATTTTGACGAGAGTGTATATATGTATTCTCTTGTAAAGAAACCTTTGCTGTAAGCCAAGTATAGTACAGACGCAATGATCAATACCGATGTGATTACCACAAATAATCCGACTTTGACTTCAACCTTTTTCGACATAGATCATCCTGTACCTGTCTTTAAACCATGTATAATCAAATATGTGGCATTCTTTAAATGAATCATAAATGATATTCAATGCATTATATATAAATCGGTCATCCGGAACATCCGGTATGATCTTGAAAGGTCTATCAATAACAATAATGGAATCCATAACCATTGCGGCCCTTATAAGCATCGCAAAGAATCGCTCTTTATTGGTTAGAGCGGAAGTTTGCTTGTTGGCAATATGTTCCAGACCGTATACGCGCAGATATTGAAGAACAAGGAGTTCTGCTTTGTCATCGGGTAAGTTCTGGTGATACTGCTTGATCAGTGCAATATTAACCCACACATTCAGGTTTGAGATAAGCGGGACATCGAGAGAAACCAGCCCCAGGTTTTGTTTGTTTTTCGCAGCGAAGTCTTTCAGCTCTTTATCCAATATGACTTCGTCTTCAAATAGACTTAAATAAAGCTTAGAATTAATGACAGCACCTCAATAAGAACAATAGCTATAAAGACATCAACCATACCATTCAGAACCGCTATAGGAATACTGGTCAGATCATTTGTTGCGTGCAAGCCAAACCGTATCGGGATTAACGTAATAAAAAAGCCAAAGGTGCAACATTTTACGAGAGATATTACTATATCATAAAAATTAGCCGAATTTAATAAAACATTTGAATAGGTATCCAAACTCATTCCAAACATGAGCTTTGAAAATAACAGGCCGCTCGTCAAAGTCAGGATGGAAAAAAGAGCACTGAGTAAAACAACAGATATAACACCATTTATGACCCTCGGTAAAAAAAGGTAGTCGATCACGTCAATATTGAATTTATCTAATGTGTTCAATTCCTTATTAACTTTCATTACGGCAATTTCGGCATTTATGGCAGAACTGGAACGAAGGGCAATTAAAAGCACCGTAACGAAGGGCGACAACTCCGTAACGACTAAACCCATCAGAATTCGGCCCAAATATTCGGCAAGCCCCAGGGTCTTTATGATTTGAAAAACAATACCAATAAGGAGAGATCCAAGTATTATTGAAATCCCAATAAATAAAGGTAAAATCTGCACAGAAGTAAAATATATCTGGTTAATGAGAACCATCCGTGTAGCACTGCTATATGAATTTTTACTAAACATTTTTAAAATGATCGTAAAGGCAAAAGAAAGGGTATCACGGAATGATCTGGTCGCATTTATGCTGGTTTTGCCAATGCGTTCAATAATATCAATCATACGTATGTCTTTCTTGCCTGACAATGGAAGCTTCCACTCATAAGACAGATTAACTCCGGGAGATTGTGTCCGTTATTAATATCCTATGAACCGTTACAAACCCTTCTCATCCGCCTATAAAATGGGCAATACGAATATTATCTCCGTCGGGGTCGGCAAAGATAATGTTTGAGTTTTGCAAGACTCTCACTATAATAGCAATAAATGGTAACATACTGTAAGTAGAAGTGCAAATATTGTATATATTCCTATTTGGGAAGATATGGTACTAAGCCCGCATGCACCGTGGGGTACCACGAATCAGGAAAATGATCAATTTGTCATTCCCGCGAAAGCGGGAATCCGGTATTTTAAAGACCTGGATTCCGGATCAAGTCCGGAATGACAGTAACAGCCTATGTTCATTGTAAAATATATGAGTGGATGGTAAAATTAAAACATATGCTTAAGGAGAAAAACCATGAAACTTATTCGATTCCTTTCTAAGGAAAATCAAGTCCTGTGCGGACTGTATGAACCGGAACTCCAGGATCAAGCCAGGATCATTCGGGGAGACCTTTTTGGAAAGTTTAAAGTAACGTCGAAATCAGCAACAATTCATTATGTCCTGCCACCTGTTTCTCCATGCAACATCATGGCACTTGGGCTCAACTACAGAAAACATGCCGACGAAACAAACGTGTCGTATCCCGAAATACCGGTAGTTTTTATTAAAGCAACGACAAGCGTAATTGGGCACATGTCGCCTATTCTCCTTCCCACAGCAGGGCCGGAGAATGTTGATTATGAGGCAGAGCTCGCTATCATTATTGGCAAGAAGGTCAAAAATGTTCCTCCCTCCGAAGCAATGGACTGTATTTTAGGCTACACGTGCGCCAATGATGTCAGTGCCCGCGACTGGCAGATTGAAAAACAAAAAAAGCAATGGACCAGGGGAAAGAGCTTTGATACGTTCTGTCCTATGGGACCCTATTTGGTTACGCGGGATGAAATACCTGACCCCCAGAATCTCCGTATCCGCACGATATTAAATGGTAGAACCGTCCAGGATTCTAATACCTCCGACATGATTTTCGATATCCCTTCAATTGTCAGCGACCTTTCAAGATCGATGACATTGCTGCCTGGTACGGTGATTTTGACCGGTACACCGGAGGGTGTCGGCTTTACCCGACAACCCCCTGTATTCCTTCAGGACGGTGATAGTGTTACCATAGACATAGAAAAAATTGGTCAATTAACGAACCCTGTCAAAAGAGAAGAGCAGAGAGAGAACATTATTTATTTAGGAAGCAGAGGGGTTCAAAAACCACTGGTTTTAGGTGATTAACAGGTTTGTAAAAGTACCGTCTCATTATTGACAAAAACAGACAACGGCGTATATATTAACAGTCAAAATAAGGATATGGTGTGACTAAGGGCATCCTTTCATTAATACACTTGCACTGCAGTCATTTCGATGAACTGAAGCACCGAGCGTATTGTGGGGCAAAGCGGCGTTCGTAATGAATAGAGAATATTAAAAGATATCTCCCTTCGGTCGAGATGATATTGAATGAATGTTACGCTAACCGCTACAACTAGTCGAGGGTAAGAAGTTGAAAAGTCTTGGTATTTGTATAGGTGCGTCAACATTATCAGCAGTCGGTATTACGAGAGATAAAGACGGTCAAGTTCATAAGACATCCATAAATGTCAGGCCCCACCATGGCAATCCGCGAGAAGCCCTCCTGGAAACCCTGATAAATTTAGATGTTGACGGCTATGACAGAATAGCTGTAACGGGAAGAAAATTCAGGCATGCCGTAAATCTTTCCTCTATTTCAGAGCCGGAAGCGGTCGAATCTGCGCTTTTTCATTTAAACGGCAATGGGCAGAACCTTGATGCTAT
>JADGNM010000221.1 GCA_017883485.1 Methanosarcina sp. | reverse complement strand
GAAAATGAATAAACATTGACATGAAATGAAACAATAACGGTAAGCGGTGATGACACTCTTCACATATCACCACTGCTTTAAAACGTTAAGAAAACTAGAGTTTCGCGCTCCTAACTGAGTATACAAAGTACACACAGCTATGAGTAATCTGGTTTTCGTACATATATAGTTACCGCGAAATTCCCATTAAACGTGGTAAAAACCCGTTGTTGTTTGTCCTGAAAAAATCCAAAAATATCATAGAGGATGAACATATGAAAAACTTTAAATATGCAAATTTTGACGAACCCAGTTCTATTTTGGACTGTGAGCCCAAAGAGCCGAACTTATCCGCTCTTCGCGGTTATGATGATTGTGAAACCTGTTTTTTCAGATTAAGTACTTTAAAACGGATAACTCAGAACGTTAAGCAGCTACATAGGAAGGTGAGCTGAGATGCCCTCGATTGAATTTATACATGCTTTTTTTGAAGGGCGCTCGTTGCCAGAGATTCGTTACCTACAAGAAATGCGCAGCAGGCAGCGTGAAGAGCCCATGATGGAGGCTTTCGCTTTTCGAATTAAGGAGGTGTCGTAATGGGATTCGACTTCAATGCTCTTCGCCTTCCTCCCACTTTTGAACAAGGCGTGACAGTCAAAAAATTAGTGACTACTGTACCAATAAGAAAACCTAAATCAGGATTAGAGTTTTTCAGAATTCGGCCCGAATCAGAATGGGTATTTCGCTGTTTCCTACTTGATCTAAAGGAGGGTGAAGAGGAAAAGTATCTTATAAATCCTGCAATAACACCAGAGGTGTTTTCTACCGGTAGACTCAAACCGGTCACGATCTACACAGGTATTACATTTACTGGACAGGTGTTTTTTCTTTCGGATATCCCATTACCGGATACAGACGGAAAGGACAACGAGTACAACAGGTCAAGAAGAGTTGCGTACGATCTTGCAGAAACGAAATGGGTAAAAATTCAGGCTAACAAAGCGTTAGGGGCTTATGATATAATTGAGGCAGTTAGTAAACTACCAGAACCGGTTTGGCCGGAAGATCCTGCAACTATGGAGAAAGCTTTAGAAATTGCTTTCAAAAATAATTTTATCGATTCTAATGAGCATCCAGTTTTGAAACGACTGAGGGGGGAACTCTAATGCACTTCCCTTTCAAAAATATTTTTGTGGTAGATTTTGAGTTCGTGTCAGATCCAGGAGAGAGACAGAAACCGGTATGCGTTGTTTTTCACGAGATAAATTCAGGCGAAACTAAAAAGGTTTGGCTTGAAGGCAAAGACCCACTAACCCTAACCCCCCCATATCCCATATCTGAAAGTGACCTTTTCGTTGCTTATTTTAGTTCAGCAGAATGGAATTGCCATTTGGCCTTGGGATGGCCTTTACCTGAAAATGTAATTGACCTATATGCCGAGTTCAGAAACATGACTAACGGACTGCCAGGCGTCTCTAAAAAACTCTTAGGAGCATGTCAGCATTATGGTGTAACAACGATATCGGAATTAGAAAAAGAAAGTGCTAGACAGCGAATAATGCGGGGACCACCATATACAGAAGAAGAAAAATGTTACATAATGGAATACTGCGCTTCGGATGTTTTTGAAACTGCTGAATTATTTGAAACCATGAAAGAAGATCCAAATTTTGATACGGATAGAGCTCTCCTTAGAGGCCGATACATGGGAGCTGTTGCAACTATGGAGTACGGCGGTATTCCTATCGATTTAGAAACGCTGACAGCTTTGAAAGAAAATTGGATTCAAATTCAAGAAAAACTAATCTTAGAAATCGACAGGGATTTCGGAGTGTATGAGGGAACAGTTTTCAAAATTAACAAATTTGAAAAATACCTGAATGATAATGGTATCGCATGGCCTAGAACTGAGAAGGGTAATCTAGAAATGAAAGACGATACGTTCAAGGAAATGTGCTTGAGATATCCCCAGCTTCAAGGGTTAAAAGACCTGCGCTATATTTTGGGACAGTTGAGACTTTCAGAGTTGCCTGTAGGATCTGACAGCAGGAATCGCTGTCTTCTCTCCCCATTCGCTTCTAAAACTGGAAGGAATCAGCCTAGCACTTCTAAATTCATTTTTGGGCCTGCTGTCTGGCTTAGAAGCTTAATAAAACCCGAAAAAGGGAAAGTTCTTGCCTATGTAGATTACTCTCAACAAGAATTCATGATTGCAGCCGCTCTCTCAAAAGACGAAGAAATGAAAGCAGCTTATGCGTCCGGTGACCCGTATCTTTCATTCGCAAAGAAGGCAGGTGCAGCACCAGAAGAAGCAACAAAAGCCACACATGTAGCTGTAAGAGATCTTTTCAAGCAGTGTGTTTTGGGTGTCCAGTACGGTATGGGGGCCGAGAGTTTAGCTCTCAGGATAGGAAAGTCTATTCCGTACGGGAAAGAACTAATCCACCACCATAAACGAGTATTTTTTAAATATTGGGAGTGGAGCGAGCATGTACTTGATACAACTCTTCTGAATCGAAAAATTACCACATGCTTTGGATGGCAAATGTATGTGATCGGCAAAGAGCAGAAAGAGGCGCGGACGATAAAAAATTTTCCGTGTCAGGCTACAGGCGCAGAAATTCTCAGGGTTGCCTGTATTCTTCTTGTTGAAAATGGTATCAAAATTATCGCCCCAATTCATGATGCAATTCTAATTGAGTGCGAAGAGGGAGAGGCAGAAGAGACTATATTGCAAGCTCAAAAGCTCATGACAAAAGCGTCTACTATCGTTCTTGGACCTGAGAATCCTATCAAAACAGACGTAAAAGTAATCAAATATCCTGACAGGTACGCTGACAGGCGAGGTATCGAGACTTGGGATAAGATCACACATATTTTAAAAGAGTTGGAAATGGAACGTATGTCAATCTTGTCTCAGAACTGTAGGCATTCTTGTCTCAGAACTGTAGGCATTCTTGACACCTAACTGTAGGCATTCATGACCTACCGACAGGATAGGCTTTCTTAGCTACTTTTCCACTGGAGAAGATTATAGGTAGACTGCATTTGAAACAAATTTAGGGTAGATAAGAAAGCCTATACCGTACCGTATTGTATATTGTATATTATATTGTATTTTAGTAAATATCTTTTAATAATAAATATATGGAGTCTACCATGGGAAAAGAAAACTTCGACTGTCTTTTTATCCCAGCTATACCGTTTGGATGGATGGAAAAAATTCAAGCCCCGACCGGAGGCGCAGCATTCCGAGTTGCTCTCTATATTTGGTTTAAGAAAGGTGTGAAGAAAACTACTGAAAACTTAGTTATTTCAAGCGGTGGTGTAAATAGATTTTACAAAATGGATAAGCGGACTTTCAGCAGAGCACTTCACGAATTGGAAGATTTGAAAATGATTTCTGTAGAAAGGTGTTCAGGTAAAAGCCCGAGAGTGACTATATTGAATTGATTTTTATATTAACACTGTTAACTTTATAAACTTATGACGCAAATATAAAGAAAAAGTCATAACCGGAACAATTTAACGAAAACATTAACAAGCGGCTCTAAACCGTAAATCAAAAAATGACAGTTAAGCGTCATATGTTTATAAATCAAAAATTCGCACATCGGAGGCGGTATGACAAACAATATTACAGATTTTTCGTCTCGTGAATCGCTATTAGCTGTAAACTCTGCGCTCATAGCACAGCTTAGGGACAGGCTTAAAGCGAAACGTTTTAGACCTGTTGACGGCGATATGGTAAAAATAAGTTACATAAAGGCGTTAATACAGGCTCTTCAATGCGCCAATGTAATTTTGAAGGACACAGAGCTCGACGACTTAAAGAAAGAAATCGACGAACTTAGGCAGTTCATGAAATGCAGGGAATGAGAAAAAAGGGAGTGGATAAGTGACGATTCAACAGCTTAAAAAAGAGCTGGCAGATCTTAGGGGAATGTTGAAGCCCGCCGATGAATTAGGGGGGGTAATCATTTATGACCCTGAGAAGGGGATACCTGAATTCACCGACGGTAAAACTCGGATCTGCCTTCCTCATGATGGCAGGGATGAAGTTTTGGTGTTTATTCCGGATAACGGGCGAGATCGTGTGGGCTGAGCGATGTCAAGAATCGTGAAAAAGTGTCCCTCATGTGATTCCGGTCTGATTCACAAGCGGTGCAGGGATGCCAATCGACCAAAGTATCGATGCTCGAACTGTAAAACGAATTTCTCGAAACCGGTAGAGCATGAAGTTGAAAGAAAACTCGGTAATAAGAACATTCCTGGACCATTGCTTAAATTTTTTCCTGAAAAGTAGCAGGTTTACATTGTAACTGCTTGTCATGCTAGTTTCTAGTTTCTTTTGTGGTACGCCGGTAACTTCGGAAAGTTTTTCTCGGGTCTTGCCTTTCGATAGATCGTCCATACCTTGTGGCAAGCTTGCCACAAGGTATGGACTATTATTAGGCCGAGTTTTCGCTAATTCTCTCTGTCTTACCTCAGATTCTGACCTATAAACCCCATAAAGTGCCTCCGTTTCATTAAACACCTGCATTGTAGTTTTCTTGTTTACATGATAGTTTCAGGATATGTATCATCGGAACATAATAATTTCATTTTATGTTCTTATAATCTCACAAAAGTTTACATGATAGTTCACGGATATGTATCATCGGAACCTTACCAAAACTTCCAAAACGGTTTTTTCGTTTTCCCTTCTGTGCTCTCTGGCAGCAACTTAACATTAAGTCGGCTATTCTCTTGGATCACAGACTGTAAAGAAAAAGCCTGCTTGTCTAATTGTTGATCCTTGACCACAATCTGACCTTTCAAGTACTCAACCTGTGTGGTCATTATGTCAAGTTGCCCCTTAATAATGTCATATTGTGCCTTGTCATAATCTGTCTTACCCTTGTCATAATCTGTCTGACAGTCATTTCCTTTTGGCTCAACAAACGCAGTCATAGCATTAATTAAGGCGCGTGTAAAGTTGTCATCAATCTTTAAGACACTATCATAAAGACCCTTTGATATTCGGGCACTTACGCGTATCTTATCATCATTTCGGGGCATAAATTAAGACATTTGTCTGACAGATTAATGAAACTACCGTTTGCAATAGG
>JADGNM010000220.1 GCA_017883485.1 Methanosarcina sp. | reverse complement strand
ATTTGACTATTGGACATTTTATTAACCTTATATCAACAAAATGACCTTTTAGTATAGCATAGTGGTACAAGAGTGCCAGGGTTCGAAATGTGCATTGGATAAGGGGTGAAACACAATTAAGTATACTTTTTTTCCCGCTTTTACTTCCATTTTTTCCGGACTATTCAAGGAAATTACCTTCTGCACAAAATCTCCGATATAAGATGGCAGCTTTTCCCCGACTCTCACATCCCACTCTTCTAATAAGGGCTCGCCTGCCTCATTTGAGTAAATAACCGTTCCATCCTTTGCCACGCTGAGCACAGGATTAGAGTTCGTTGTCGGAAATTGCATTATTTTTGTGTTCATTTATCCTCTCAGGCTTGTCTTCTATCACGGCAATATGCCCACTATCGATGATTCGTTAATGATAGAGGTCTACTGCAATAAATAATATAAATATAATATAACTAATATAAATATAATAAGACAATAAGACACTGATTCGACATTGCATTAAAGTGCTTTTTATTCAATAATATCAGTAATATTTAACAGGCAGGGAACCTTTTATAACTTATGATAAGCTTAAGAATTATACTTTTATCATAAAATATGGACATTTTGTCTAGAAAATTAACTTTATAACTAATTATAAACAAAGTTAAAGAAATTCAGTTTGATCTATTCCGGAGAGGTTTTGTAAAGTCTTTGGGAAATTGGAGTTTCTTTCGCTAGCACGAACCTATAAAATTGTCTTTCTTCGAAGACGCACAGAATCGGGAACCAAGCAATCGAAATAGAATTCCGTTTTTACGATTCTATTCTGGGGCTAGTCCTGCTGGAAAGAGCAGGCTACGAAGATAAGGGGACATGACTAACATCGCACATGAGATAAAATAATTTGTCCTGGTAGATATTATAGTCTAAAATTTGACTCTTTTGTAAAAAATCCTTTTTATCGTCTCAGCCGTAAGAATGTACAACCCTATTATTGCTGCAATCATTAATATAACCGAGATTGGGAGAGGCTTGAAGCCGAAGGGAGCCGCAAAAGGAGTAAATGGGAAACCAAGAGTGACTATTCCTATAAGTACGGTAGCTGCCATGAGGTATTTTCCTGGTCTGCTTCTGAAGAAGGGTTTTCTGCTCCTGATTACCAGGACTATCATGGATGCCGAAATAACAGATTCCGTAAACCAGCCGGTCCTGAACTGTTCTATCATACCCGGTAATACGAGAAGCAGGACACAGAAGGTCATAAAATCGAATACCGAGCTGATAATACCAAATACCATCATAAACTTGCGGATGAAACCTATATCCCAGCGGCGAGGTTTTTCAACCATCTCCACGTCCACAGAATCCGTGGCTATGGTCATCTCCGGAAAATCAGTTAATAAATTGGTCAGCAGGATCTGTGTGGGCAGCAGGGGAAGGAAAGGCAGGAAAAGGGATGCTCCTGCCATGCTGAACATGTTTCCGAAATTGGCACTGGTGGCCATGAAGACGTATTTCAGGGTATTGGCAAAAGTTTTCCGTCCACCTCTCACTCCTTCAACGAGTGCGTCCAGGCTCTTTTCCATCAGCACGATATCTGCAGCCTCTTTGGCAACATCTACAGCACTGTCAACCGAAATTCCCACACGGCTGCATGAAGAGCAGACGCGTCGTTAATGCCGTCTCCCATATATCCGACGACATTTCCGCTTTTCTTGAGTGCAAGGATAATGCTCTCTTTATGATTCGGTTCTACCTCGGCAAAGATATCGGTATCATTTACCTGCTTTATCATAGCCTCGCTGCTCATCTGATGCAGTTCGCTTCCGGTTATAACTCTGGAGCTCTTAAGTCCAATCTCCCCACAGATACTGGCAGCCACAAACCGGTTATTCCCTGTAATAATTTTCAGAGAGATTCCAAGCTGCTCCATGCTTGCTATCGTTTTTGCGATGCCTGGTTTTGGCGGGTCAAATAAGAAGAAGAACCCGAGAAAAATCATCCCTGCTTCCTGCTCCTTTCCGATAGTACTCTGCTGGTCCAGATCTCTGTACGCAAGTCCAAGAGTACGGAGCCCTTTTTCACTGAACTCTTCAAATTGTTGCTCGATTCTTTCTTTAAGATCGGAGATTTCTACAAGCTTTCCAGGTTCAACCTCTGCTAAAGAGCAGATTGCAAGGATATTCGGGAAAGCGCCTTTGGTAATCATCAGGTTTTTGCCGTTTTTCGAGACAAGGATGCTCAATCTTTTGCGCACGAAATCATAGGGAATTTCATCAAATTTCTCATACTGGGCCAGGTCTAATTTATTCTGCACAAGAATTGCCCTATCGATTGGGTTTTCAAAGCCTTTCTGGTAATAGGCGTTGAGGCTGGCATAAAGGAGGACTTTTTCACCCTTCTCTCCTTTGAGGTCCTGATAAGAGTGGAGTTGCAATTCCCCTTCGGTTAGAGTACCGGTCTTGTCAGAGCAGAGCAAGTTCATGCTTCCCAGGTTCTCAATGGAAGCCAGCCTCTTGACAATCACTTTATTTTGCGCCATTTCTCTTGCGCCATGGGAAAGGTTAACACTAATGATTGCAGGAAGGAGTTGAGGGGTCAGCCCGACTGCAAGGGCCAGCGAGAAAAGAAAAGAGTCAAGGATCGGACGATCCAGAAATACATTGATCGCGAAGATGGATAATAACAAGCAGCATTGTAATTTCCATCAGGAAATGCCCGAAGTGTGAAATTCCCTTTTCAAATTCTGTTTCCGGGGGCCTGAGTTGTAACTTTTCTGATATCTTTCCAAATTCAGTGCCCTTCCCTGTGGAAACTGCCAGCACTTTTCCGCTGCCGCTGACAACGCTGGTTCCCATCCAGAGGGAATTTGTTCGCTTCGCAAGAGGGGTCTCTGCGCTCAGAACATCGGATGCCTTTTCTACTGGATAAGTCTCTCCTGTAAGGGTTGCTTCACTAACGAAGAGGTCCTTTGAGTCCAGGATGAGGCAGTCTGCAGGAATTATATCTCCTGCGTTGAGGATAATTACATCCCCCGGCACGATATCTTCTACCGGGATTTCCTTTTCTTTGCCATCTCTGAGTACTGCCGCCCTTATCTGAACCACAGCCAGCAGTTTTTCAAAAGCGTCAGCAGCTCCTTTTTCCTGCCAGAATCCAAGCAAACTGCTGATTAGAATAATAATTGTAATAATTATGGTGTCTGTCGGCTCGTGGAGGAAAAAAGCAAGTCCAGCTGCAAAAAGGAGGATAATAGTAATTGGACTCTTGAACTGGGAAAGCAGGAGTGTGAAAGTGTCGGATTGTCTTTTTGGTTTAAGGATGTTCGCTCCATATCTTTTAAGGCGTTCCTTGCTTTCGGAACTTGTAAGGCCTTCGGGCGTTGTCCGGAATTTCTGCAGCATTTCGGATGAAGGAACGCTCCAAAATTCAGGCTTCTTCTCGTCATTGGCCAATTAGGTGTCTCCTTTTTATCTGCTGCTCGCCTGCTTTTTATCTCAGGCTCCCGTAACTTTCAACCTTGAGGCAAGTTCCTCTCCTTCACTTCCCATAGTAGAAAGTTCCTTTGAAATTTCCGATTTTTCGAGGTATTTTTCAGTCCTGAACCCTTCGGGCTCTTCGATTTTTATGGTAATTTCCCCTTCTGTATATCCCCTCTTAATGCATTCTGCAACAAGTTGTCCGTACATGGAGGCTATTAGCTCCAGACAGGCAAAGACCCTGTTTTCATCAATCGCGTTTTTGTCGTCAAGCATAATATGCCTGAGCCTTTTCGATACCGCAGATTCCGTGAAGAGCTTCTTAAGCTTTGTTATGAATATTATAACGGAGTCCCTATTTAAAGTAGAAGCCAGCTCCTCGTCTCCTGTGATCTCGTAATCCCTGTGGACAATAAGGAAAGTTTTTTCATCCGCCGAAATTGTGAACCTGTTTTCCGGGTCTTTATCTTCAAGCACAGTTCTCAGGTTATTCCCTTCGCATTCCATACTCGTTATATTAAAATCGGATATATCTGTATTCTTCACTTTCCTTTCCCTGGATAGTATCCCTTTCTTTGACCAGACAGGCAAAGTCAGGTTTTGAAGATCCTTTACTTTAATTGCGTCCTGTGCGAAGTTCAGATCGAACTCGTATTGCATGCCATCAACAAAGTTTACCTGCTTTCCTCTAAGCACCTTATCCTCAACGGAAGCATAATAGGTACCTTTAGCTCCATAAATACTGTTTTCAAAAAAAGGACTCAGGATTGAGAGAATCCGTTCATCAAGCTGCTGCAGCTCTATCAAATCCAGCTTATTTTGCCTGTCTAGAGCTTCATGTTCTTCATTCTTTTTTGTCAGCGCTACTGTCGAAACGGTCTCAATAATTATTGCCCTGATCTCAAGAATATCGCTCTCTTCGATTCCTGCTGCACGGCTTTCAATATAGTCCGTTACATCTTTCTCAAACCTGTCTATTTCCGGAGTTCTTTTTTCAATGTTTACTGTTCTTTCTCCGTTCTCTGTTTTTATCTGGATAACTGATTTTTCCAGAGGTATGACTGCCTTAGAAATTGCTATGAAATTTTGCAGATCCTGGATAAAATCCCTCTGTACAGGAAAATCAGTAGAATCCTGAAAAGTGTATCTCATTCAAAGCCCTCTTTCTTTCTGCTTAAAAATGATTTTATAACAAATACGCTTTTTCCACATTTTAAGCTTATCAGCTTACATTCTTTTAAAGGAAAATCTAATTGTCCATATGCTCCTCAAATTTCTTGCTATGAAGCATAAGACTCTCTGAGAGCAGAAACTAACAATCTAAACATTATTTAGGATTAAGGTTAAGCGGCTATATTCCTTACATTATAAATATTTTAATGCAAAAATGTTTTTCTTCATATAGGTTCAAAATAAAGTATCAAAGGCGTCTTCTATAAAAAAAACGAATTTTTGCTCTTTTAACAGCTTCGTTTGAGAGCATGTTCACGCATCATTTACAGTTCCGACTTATACAGGCAATGCAGAAAGGGTTCTTCCTTCTTCGGTTAATCCTGGTGAGGAATTCCAGGTAATTTACATTCCGACCCCCCCCTTTAAATTTTTCATTGAATTTGGTTGATTTAGTGATTCTTGCCTTTTTAGATGGCGATTATTTTTACAAATAGTT
>JADGNM010000219.1 GCA_017883485.1 Methanosarcina sp. | reverse complement strand
ACTTGACTATGTCACATTACCAGATGAAAACATCATCATTAGACCATATTAAACCAAATACCTTGTTTGCTGCGAAATCGATGACAGCAAATGGAGTAATTGTCTAATGTGACATAGTCAAGGTAAAGTAATCGGGAATAAGAGTTCTTTTCAGCTGCTCGAATTCCTAATAATTACTCGGTCTAGACTTCACAGAATCAATTTTCAATGTTTATCAGTACTCTACGGACACCACCGTAATTCTTTATACTTGTCAAAAGCATATTTTCTATTGATCTTCCATGCTTGAAGAATATGAGAAAAAGAGACACTTTGAAAAGACATCCGAGCCGCCTGCTTTGGATTTACAAGAAAGTTCCGAAAAGCCCGTTTTTGTAGTACAGCGGCATGATGCGCGCAATTTGCATTACGACTTTCGGCTGGAGATGGACGGAGTTCTGAAAAGCTGGGCTGTACCAAAGCAGCCGCCAAAAGAGATAGGTACGAAAAGGCTTGCTATCCAGACTGAAGACCATCCTCTTGGATATGTAAATTTTGAGGGGAAAATTCCGGAAGGGGAGTATGGAGCTGGCAAGGTTGAGATCTGGGATAAAGGAACTTTTGAGCTCCGGAAACGTGAGGAAAAGGAGATTGTTGTGACACTCCATGGAGAGGAGTTGAAAGGCGATTATGTTTTGATCAGGACAAAATATGGGAAAGAAGGAAAAGGATGGCTGTTCTTTAAAAGGGCAGACTGAAAATGATCATTAAGGGTTCAGGATGATAATTATAGCAGGCTCGAGTAGTAAAGGCAGATTTCCTGGTTCTTGAGTTTTGATCTTAAACCCGAGATTTTTAAACCATTATGAGAATAAGCATATGGGGATACTTACGGAAGAATGGACAAAAATCATTATTGCTGAAACTGCCGGGGCCGATTGTTGCGTTGCAGCGTGTGACGGGCAGAAAGTACACGACAGAATTGTAGTCGCTCTCTGTGAAAACAAGGAGATGGAGCTTTCTTTTACCGATATTCCGGAAGAAGATGAAATTATTCTTAAAAGAGTTATTGATCGGGCGAAAACCTATTTTGAGAATGCCAACTCTTGCAGGAAGGCTCTAAGTGATGTACTGGGAGGAGAGGATGCGTAAGAAAGTCCACATCGCAACCGTTTACCCTTTAAAACGCCGCCCGAGGCTTCTTGCCGGAAGAAACAGGCATGTAAAACCTGTTCCTGTAAATATCCATTCAATAGAGAACTATGATTTCCCTGCAGGTAAGAGCTACTTCTTTGATACAAATATCTGGCTCTACATTTACGGTCCCATAGGGTGGCCTGATGAGAGGTTGGATATTTATTCCAGGGCATTAAAAAGAATCAGGGATTCAAAAGGTACAATCTACATCAACTGCATGATAATTTCAGAATTTATTAATACCTTCTCAAGGATAGAGTTCAAGCAGCAATCCGAATTTTTGAGGTATAAGGAATTTCGAAATTCTCTCAGATACCGGGTCATTGCCCAGGACATTGCCCAAAATGTAAAAAAAATTTTCAAAAGTACCATGGCCTGCGATCCTGAATTACAAGCAATAAACTTTCCTGAAGTCATGGATTTGTTCGAGCAGGGAAAATATGACTTTAATGACCTTCTTTTTGCTCAAATCTGCCGTGCAAAAGGTCTGGTCTTCGTAACCCACGACAAGGATTTTAGTGAACTTGGAGTTGAGATCCTGACCGCGAACGAGAAGCTGGTGAGGAACGAGAAGCTGGAGAGTAAAGGTAAAAGTGAGAATTTTTCTTAACTTACTTTTTAGGCTTTTGCCATAGTAGATTTGAGGACTTTTTTGTATAACTGTCGCCTTTTTATTCAGGCACTTTCTCTATAGATTGGTGCAGGTTTTCTATAGATAGAATTATTTTACTATAGACTGGAGCTGTTGATACTTTCATCAATTTAACTCACTATTAATCAATTTATTAACTTTTTTCTTGAAGATTCAAAAAATATAAATATTATCCATCTTATTTAGTTAGAAATCAAACCATATATAAACAAATAGCTGGTTAAATCTCACGAAAAACACTTACTGCGGCTTCTCATCTTGTTTAAGAGACTTTATAAACAAGATATCGTAAATTTGCATATTCACAAAAACGACCGCATGAGCTCAGACAGCCTGCGAGAAGTCTTCGAAGGGTAAAGTCTTCTGGACTCAAAAGAGATCTCAGGGCTTCAATCATATTCTCACTCTGAAAATCCGGAGAAAAGTTATTGCCTGAGGATTTTCAGGAAGAAAGAAAACTGTAAAGGCAAGAAAAGGAGCAGATCTATTTGAGATGTCGGGCTTTCAGGTATGAAAAAGCCTGCCTCCTGAACTCCCAGGGAACAGAAAGTTGTAATTGCCCGCGCTCTAGCTGTTAATTAACCTGCAAACCTTGCAGACAAACTGCAGGAAATCTGGATAGCAGCCCGGGAACTGCAATCTGGAAATAAGGAAGATGTAATTTATGATAAATAGTCAAGATAAAAACATAAACTCTGCCGGAAATGCAGGAAAAAACGAGACTGTCGGAGTAAAAACACTGATCGGGGACCCAAAAAAAGCTATAGTGAAATTATCAATTCCTATGATTATTGCCATGTCCGTGCAGACCATATACAGCTTGATTGATACGTACTGGGTTTCCGGACTTGGAGCAGATGCCCTTGCAGCAATGGGTTTTGTGTTCCCATTCTTCTTTATCAGCATGGCTATATCCAATGGAATAGGTATAGGAGGGGGAGCTGCTATTTCCCGCAGGATCGGTGCTAGAGATAAGGCAGGGGCAGACAATGCTGCAGTACACACAATAATTATAACTGTTCTGCTCTCGATTATATTTACAATTCCGTTTTATCTCTTTGCCCCTCAGCTTTTCATCCTTTCAGGAGCCGGAAAGACTACCGGACTTGCAGTAGCTTTTGCCCGTGTTATTTTCCTTGGAAGTGTTGCGATATTTTTCTCCAGCGTGGCAAATTCCATTCTCCGAAGCGAAGGAGATTCGAAGCGAGCCATGAGGGCTATGATTATTAGCGCAGTCCTGAATATGGTCCTTGACCCTATATTTATCTACAATCTGAATATGGGAATTGCAGGTGCAGCCTGGGCTACCTTGCTTTCCATAATCATTTCTTCTCTAATGATGGCAAACTGGCTATTTTTCAGAAAAGATACCTATGTGAGCTTCAATTTTAAGAATTTCCGCTTTGAAAAGAGCATAGTAAAAGAAATCTTAGGGATTTCAGTTCCGGCTTCAGCGCTGCAACTTTCCATGTCTTTGTCAATGATATTCTTAAATTTCATTATTGTGCTTGTAAGCAATACCGATGGGGTTGCAGTCTATTCTACAGGATGGAGAATAGCGACAATTGCGATGGCTCCTCTGATGGGAATAGCAATGGCCATAATCTCGGTAACCGGAGCTGCAATCGGTGCCCATGATTATATAAAAGCAAAGATCGCTCTTTCTTACTCAACGAAACTCGGATTTCTTATAGAGTGTGGAATCGGAGCGGTTCTATTTATCTTTGCTACACAAATTGCGTACATATTTACACAATCGGAAGGCGGAACTCATATAACAGCCGACCTTGCTCATTTCCTGAGAGTTATGTGTTTGTTCTACCCTATAGCTTCACTTGGTTTCTTTTCCTCTTCCTTCTTCCAGGGAGCGGGCAAGGGCATGAGTGCTCTGATTGCAACTCTCCTGAGGACTATTGTCTTTACTCCGCTGTTTGCAGCGCTCTTAGCTTTCACCTTTAATATGGGACAGGTAGGAGCCTGGTGGGGAATGGTTATAGGCAACGGATTAGGTTCTTTGATAATGTATCTCTGGGCTGGATATTACTTGAGAGCACTTATAAGAACAAATCCTCTTCCAAAAGTCATGGAGCTTCAGCCGGAAGCAGGCCAGAGCTCTCTATAATTTATTATATCTGATTATTTTTATCCAACTGTTTATAAGTGCCCATAACTCGGGAGAATTATAATCCAGAGCTATACTGCAGTGACCCTGGTTATTCCAGTTCATGGAAGTTACTCTGCCATTTATTCTTCCAACCTCGTTTTTATACCACCATGACCCATAGTCACCAAAACCTCCCCCAAATCCTATATAAAGAACCGGAGAATCAATTTTTGAGCAGTCAATCTCATAGCCGTCCATATTGCCCATAAGGCCCGCCATATACCTATCCAGATGTTTTGGAGTATGAGGAACGGCTCCTCCGGCCAGGGTCAGATTAAGTAACCGATCTTCATCAACATAACAAAGCCTATTCAGATCCCCACTCCAGTAATGGTAATTCGGAGTATAGGGACGTGCATAAAATGTATAAGTCTGGCTGGCCATAAGCCTGAAGATTTGCCTGTTTGTAAAATTGTTATTAACAAAAGATCTTCCTTCAGGGTCCGTTAAGGCTAGATTGGCTATCTGCATCATGATGGCCATATTAGTAGCGTTGTATGTTCCGTTTTCCATACTTTTGGTGATAATATCAAATTCCTGTGCCTGTGACTGTATTAGCTCCGAAAGTTCAGGATCATATTTTACGACAATGTCAACAGGCACTATTCTGTCAACAGAACCCGAAGATAAATCCTCGTATTCGCTGGCTGCATAAGCAGTGAGAATCAACGCTCCATGACTATGTCCGATTGCCGTAACCTCTATATTCTCTACAGGCTCACTGCTTATTATAGCAGTGTGAATTCTTGATACAGAGATGCCGTCGTATGTGTCACTAAGGTGCTCGTCAATCTTCCAGTTTTCCATATAGCTGAAATCAGTCTCATTCACCGGAATATTTG
The DNA here is from genome assembly GCA_017883485.1 of Methanosarcina sp. Lineage (GTDB taxonomy): Archaea > Halobacteriota > Methanosarcinia > Methanosarcinales > Methanosarcinaceae > Methanosarcina. The sequence goes on along the minus strand of JADGNM010000219.1, from coordinate 296 downwards.
TTTCTCTTCTGTCTAAAATATATGTACTGTATCCCTGTTGAGCATAATATATTGCCATCTCAGAATAGAAAACCTCAGTCAAAGCCTGTCCGGGTAGAATTATTAGATTTTGACTTATTTCTGTTTTCCAGGGGCTTTTCTCTTTCACATAGTTTGTAAGAATAATATAATCGTATTTCTCAGGCCCAACATTTACTTTAAGGAATAACTAAAAAATAACTTCATGATTTTACTGTGGGAATTACTTTATAATTCCATTTCCCCAAATTATCATCAAAGACAATTTCCATGTTTTC
>JADGNM010000218.1 GCA_017883485.1 Methanosarcina sp. | reverse complement strand
ATGTTAAGGAAGTCTTGTCATAGAACACTAAACAATTCCAAGATAACGGCGGGCGGCCCTTGCATACCCCATCCTTTACAGGCTGTCCGACAATTACTGGCAGTAATAAATGAATTCCTTCTTTTTCGATTTAAAGGCTTTAAATGCTTTCTCTTTGTCACATTTTTACTCTAAAATTGAATTGTCGGACAGCCTGTTTAGGTTGGGGTGGCCGCCCGCAATTTGATTTATACGTTTCTATCTATTTATTCCAGCTTTACTTTGCTAATATTTGATTAACACGATTGATTTACGCAGGGGCCAAGCTTTTTCATTACCCAAAAGTGTAACCTTATACAAGCGCAGGATAATTTTCTTTTTTATTTCACTTCCCAGGTCTACTACCTGTTTAAAAATACTTGTTCATGCCAGAAATACTATATATTGCGACTTACAAGCACTTTGATAGTATGTTAGAATCGGAAATCAAATCCCTACTACTTGGCCACCAATCCTTTTTCCAGGATTCCTCAAATCTCGTCCCCCGCACATCCTTTTCCGGTCAGGAAAGAAATGAAAAAGGGAATGAAATTACAGTTATATCCGGCCCTCTACATGCAGGTAAGACTTCCCTTCTCAAGCAGATTGCCAGTGACCTGCAAGGTGTAAAAATCTATATTGATTTCGAAGACAACAGGCTTAAGGAACAGGGATCAGAAATTTTTCAGGTCATTGAAGACACCGTAGCCGAGATTTATGAGAAAGAATCTGAAAGTAATGACTCCGGACAAATATACTATTTTCTCGACGAAATTCAAAATGTCCCAGGTTGGGATATCTGGGTTGACAGGCTCAACAGGCAAGGGGCAGGAATTTTTGTAACCTCTTCCAGAGCAAGCCTGACTGAGCAGGAACTTTCTAGCAGGCTTGCAGGCAGAAGTAAGATTTTAAAGCTCTTCCCATTTTCTTTTGAAGAATACCTGCTAATTAAATATTCTGTAATACCAAAGCCGAACTCGATTACACCTTCTCTAAGCGATGAAATTCTCTGCGCGTTTCTGCAATATTTTGAAAACGGCGGCTTTCCGGATGTTATTAAAACCGGGAATGTTAAACTCTGCCAGAAATATTTTGAAGAAATTCTGCAAAAAGGAGTTACTGCAGGTTACGATATTCTGGATATAAATGCATTAAAAAAGTTTGCCGTATTCCTGATCTCTAATATGGCCTGCGAAAACTCTCTCGATACTCTGGAAACAGTAAGCGGAGTCGAGAACGAAGAGACTGTACACCGCTATCTGAACTATCTGGAAGACAACTTTTTACTCTATAGAGTCCCGAAACTCAATTATCTCCCGGACAGCAAAGAAAAAACAGATACCCCCCACAAAGTATACGCAACCGACACTGGTTTCTTCAAGGCAGTATACCCCAATTACCCGGACAGCCTTGGACTGAGATTTGAGAATCTTGTACTTCTGGAATTGCTCAGGCGAGAAAAGCAGTTATTCTATTTCCGGAATAAGAAAGAATGTGATTTCCTTATTAAGGAAGAAAACAGCCAGAAAGTATCAGATGCAATTCAGGCCTCAATCCACTTAGGAAGCCAGGCAGTCAGGGAAAGAGAAATTCTCGGGCTTATGGAAGCTATGGAAGAATACGGGCTTGAAGAAGGGCTTATTCTAACTCTGGACGATGAGGAAGTCCTGAAGATCGAAGGTAAAGATGGAATGAAAAAAATTGTGGTTAAACCTGTGTGGAAGTGGATGCTGGAATAATTTTCTCTTTTTTGTTGAATATTTTTGTTGAACAAAAAATTTCAGTTATATTATATGGGCTTTTGTGTGCTCCTCATTAATTCGATGTCCCGTGATTAATCAGTGGTATCCTTAGCCCATGAAAATGTTTTTCTTTCAGATTTTGCTAAGTGCCTCCGCCAGCTTGTCTGGCGGCCCTCCCAAAAAAAAAAATGAAAAATAGATCTGAAATGAGCGATTTTCAAAGAAAATTGAGATGATTAATTCCAGTTTCACGGATTCCTGCGAAGATAAAAAAAAAAGAAAAATTATTTTTTCTCGATGACCCCACAGGCAATCCGTGCGCCGCTATTGCCGGCAGGGTTTGTCATCTGGTCGTCAGGGCCAGAATGGATGACCAGTGCAGTGCCGTTGGCTGTGAAAAACGTGGTCGGCCCGGGTGACAGTGTCACAAGGCTGGTGGTGACACTCATATATCCCTTGCCGTCCGCGCCCACTTTGAGGTTGGGCAGATCTCCGGCATGAGGGCCTTTCAGGTTTTTGAGACCATGCTCTTTGCCCAGTGGGTTGTAATGTTCGCCGGCAGAAGTGAACGACGGCCCGGTGCAGATCCCTGTATTGTGGATGTGAATGCCGTGCAGGCCCGGCTTCAGGCCGCTCACTACAACATTGACGCGAACCAGGCCACTTACATCCGGGGTAAAGGTAGCCAGCCCCATTATATTGCCCTTTGCGTCCTTCATGACAGCAGTTGCACTGTGTGTCGCAGAATCCTGTGCATTGACCGTAGTTGCAAACATCAGCACTGCTGATATAATCATTAATAATACTAATCCAGCTTTCATCAGCTTCATCAGCTTATCCCCCTGAAAAATAACAAATTTTATTTAAAAGAAGCTTGCCTGTTAAAATCATGGGTAGACGGATACTGTCTCCCACCCAGTAACAGGTCATGTAGAATGTCCCATCTCCATCACACACCAGCACACACCTGTGCGTGAATACTTATAGTCGCGATAATATGCAGTTGTATGCCGGAGATCAGCCATTCTAAGAATGTCGTGTAAACACACGCTTAGACAAATAAACGCTTGTATAATATAAAAGAATTATTATAAAACCGAAACTATATTCTAGTACATGATAAAATACTTCAGTTAATATTTTTTGGGGATTTCAAGCTTGAAAAACACAAAGGACGTGGAAAAAACTCAATAAGCCTTTATAACCGCGGAAAACGAGGGAAACGCAGAAGAACCGTGCCCTTTTTCCCTCTCTTCGTGCTTTCCATACTCTCCATGGTTCGCTTTTTCTTCTAACATTGGTTAAGTAGTTTAGACGTGAAACCAAAGTGCATATTCCTTTGTTTTTGAAGTATTGACTTTACCGAAAGTCAGGTGATATTCTTTAATCCCGGAAACCGTTTTTCAGTCAGATTGGGCTTAATGCTTTCGCCAGCTTGCCTGGCGGCCCTTCCCAAAAAAATAAAAAATAGATCTGAAAAAGTGTTTTTCATAAATCAGTTAGACTTTTTTTTGTCGGACAAGCCAGCTACATATCTTTTCACTTTTATAGCAGATATCCCTACAATGTTTCAGGCAGAAGGCAGGTAAATCGTGCAGCAAGCTGCTGCACAATCTTGTGATTCTTCTGGAAAGTATGTTCAACTCTTTTGCTATTATCGATAGTTTGCCGTTCACTAAGTTGAGCCGATAAATTGTATCCTATCGTCGACCTTAAAGGCCGGTAATAGGAATGCATCAGATATATCGCTTCTGTTGGTACGAGTTGCAATTTTAGCATCTTTTAGGCATAACATTAAGTGTGTAGTTCATTTCCGTTACGAATTCGGAGTTATCCGGAGGCACATGCTCCGCCTTACCATAGATGTAAATTTTATGTTTTCCTTCTGAAAGCGGCTTTAGCATTATCCAGTAACCATCAGACACTGCCGGACTACTGTACGGAGGCACAGTAACATTCAGAATGTTATTTTCAGCAGGGAGCCTGAAATAAAAGAGCTTCGATGCCACCCTGTAGTTATCCAGGTTTAACCTTCTACCATCAATGATTGCCTCTTTTACTGTTACATTATCGATTAATGCTTTAGCGGCGGCACGCAGTTCTTTTTGAGTATTACCATTACCTTCTATTTTTGAGCACTCTGCATTAATTATCGGGAAGAAGATTGCCTTCCCAGCAGGTACATTGATTTTGAGTTCCTTAGTTCCTATCCAGCTACCAGTGAGGAACCACACATCTCCTGATTGTGCTTCGGTAGTGAATTTTCCTGTTGTGTCATTCAAAGGATTACGGTCTGCAGGTATGGAAAGTACCCATTTCCACCACTCTGCGCTCCAATCTCCATAAGTCTTCCCATGGAAATTGGAATTCACCGGCACAACACCGGGGTTTGGTTTTTCTGCTGCTGCAACCATTGGTGCCAATACCATTATCACCAGGATAATTGCAATAACATTTAACCGCAATTTTTTCCCAAAAAGGTATTTTTTAAGAGATTTCATCCCACTAGTGTCATGAAAATTTAATTTTGGATCACCTGAATAAGCTCCGAATCCCTTTATGCTGATGAGAAGCTACCCAAGTTATGTTCCATAATTAAATTTTCGCGACACTAGACATATTATTCCCCTCTTCTTTCACTTACTCCGATTAGATCCATAGACTTCCATTTAACGCATTCACTTCTTTCGTAAACTTGCTTTCCAGTAAGAATCTTTTTTTGCCATACTTATATAATGTATTTGCTTAAAACTCTCTGATAAAACGTGTTTAGAAGCCAACTTTAATTTATCATATTTCTTATGATGCATGTCTTAGGCACAACTACCTAATTATAAATCGTTATGATAGCGTTTATATTAAGATGTTTTCACGAATCAATATTTTCCGGAAATATTATTATATAATTATTTAAAAATTTAAAATATTTATCTAATTTTCTTCTAAAAAAATGAAGTTGAGTCGCTTTCGGTGAAAGCGCAAGTTAAAAGAGAATTATATTTCACACCTGGGAACAATTTCCTGTCAATAACCATATGTCGAGAAAACTATATGACGAAGCTAAAAAAACCTCATGCGATAATTAGTTGAGAACCCGGGGATGCAAATGCTGTTGCTGTTATCTGTTCCAGTGCTGATATCAACTCATCCACCTGAGCCGAAGTGAAAAGTCCATCTGGACCCTGCGGCGTAATATCAGTAAACGGAGATTCATAAAGCAATGAAGCATCCATTGCTCCATGGGCTGTGAGATGGTCAATAATCAGGTTTATAAAATCTATGGTCGTCAAGTGTTATGTGATTGGTGTTTTGAACCACCTGAATGTCAGTAGTTCTTTTAAAGTCCATTTTGACTGACTGATTCCTGCTTCCCTTGCA
>JADGNM010000217.1 GCA_017883485.1 Methanosarcina sp. | reverse complement strand
ATCATAATATAAAAGTTGAACATGAAGTGAAAATATATATTGTATCAAAAAAATAAATTATGTTCTATTTTTGCATGGGGGTCGAAATGTAAAATTGAACAGAATACAGAAAACACGACTATCAAAGTACTTCTCTCTTTTGGAACCATAGGGATAACTGCTGCTGAACAGCAGATGATAATGGTAGCAAACCTTGCAGCTTCAGTGCTTGGGAAAAGTGGGAATACGGCAGCCCTTCTTAAAAAGGAAAGAGAAATCATTGCAGTCACAGTCGCGCTTGGAGAAATCGGAAAAGCTGCTGCTAAGGTTGAATATCCCGATGTTTCGGGAAATACCGCAATATGCATCTCCTGTCTGGGGGAGATTGGAAAACTTACGGCTCAGAAGACTCTTGAAGAGGCCGCAGTCGTAGTAGAATTGATACTCGAAGAAATGGCTGTTACAGCCATGCAAGAAAACCTTCAAAACGCTGTCGGAAGTATTGTAAATTCTATCGAAGAAATTGGGAAAAGCGCTGAGGATGAAAAAATGGAAAATGCTGTCCTTCAGGCTGCATCTGCTCTCCAGACCATCATGAGCAGTTCAGGAGACAGATACCTGAACGATGCCTCAATTGCAGCTAAGGTCGCTCTCGAATCCTTCAATGAGCTAGATATAATAAACGATGAAGCTAACATAAAGAAAATAGAAGGAATAAGGGAAATGATGAAAGCCTTCCGGGCGGATAATGAAGCAAAAAAATAAGATTACTGATACTCTTTAAAATAAGATTTTTTATAAGCTTTATGGCAGAGAACTTCAAAACTTATTATGGCTTTAAATGAGGCTTTCTGCAAAGCCAGTGGATTAATATAAGAAATTTAAATATAATACCTGTATCTGGCTTTATAGCTGTATCTGATTTCATACCGCATCTTACTTTTGATTTCCTACAAATAAAGGGTTAAGTTATTCATTTTCTGGCCTTTATTCTTCCGAACTTCTAGTTTTCAGATAAAAATCAATCCTTACATTTTATATCCCTGAACATATAATTTTCTATTAAGACATACCCGGATCTATCTGTTTAATTTTCGATTCAGTAAAGGTTTGATTTAGCGAGATCTGGAAGACAGAGATTGCAGCTTATATGAGCCTGGAATTTCTCTATCCAGAAAATATTGTTTGATGATAAGATATTTTCCTGGTATGTAAATATTGTGAGGGGTTAAATGAATATAATTAGTAGATTACTTTTGGTTTTGCTTATAGTGGGCTTTCTTGGCACTTTAGGTTGCGCCTATGCCTCAGACGCTTTTGTTTCCTCTAATGCTGATTCTGGGATGTCAGAAGCTGCAGGAATCACTTGCAGTGTAACCGACAACGAATTATCAGTTTCGGAAAAGACATTGGGTTTCGAAAACGCAGACTGCACAGCGCAGATTAAAACCTTAAAAATCAACATTAAAAGTGAAAACCTGACTTATCCAGCTTATACAGCAGCACCGGCTGCTAAGGGAGATTATCCGGCTGTTGTGCTGATTCATTCTTTTAAAGGTTTTGAGCCCGGCTATGAGAAAATGGTGGACAGGATGGCAGCAGACGGATATGTTGTGATTGCTCCTTTCTGGCAGACATATTCTAACTCTCCGTCTGATGCAGAGGTAGGAGCCCTTGTAAGGAAAAGCATAGCTTACCTTGAGAAAAGGGAAGACGTTGATTCCAAAAGATTGGGTCTGACCGGTTTTTGTGCCGGCGGCAGGTATACGATGTTTTTCTTGCCCCGGATCAAGGAGTTCAAGACCGGAGTTGCCTGGTACGGTTTTCCTTACACAGGCGGATCAGAAATCCAGCCAGACAAGCCTGCGAGCCTGATAGACCAGCTAGATGTGCCCATACTTATGATACACGGCTCTCGAGACCAGACAAGTAAAATACCTGATATCTATAGATATGCAGGCGAACTGGACGCACAGAACAAATACTTTGAACTGAAGGTTTATCAGGGTGAGCCTCACGGTTTCATGATAACAAAAAGCGGAGAACTTTCCGAGAGCTTTGTTGCGCAGGACGCATATAAAGAGATGATAGGCTTCTTTGACAGGACGCTAAAAAATTCGTCATGTAATCTGACAAGTAGAAAAGTTTAAATAATTCAGTCTGATTGTTGAAAAAACGCAAACTTTTATTATTTTTTAATAAAATACATGTGTATATATATATTTGCATACAACCTGAAAATTTTATTTTAATGTTTTTATCTATTTTTCACTATTCTCGAAAGTGAAAACAACTCTGTAACTCCCGAGTACGATTTTTCGAAAAAGCAATATAACCTCAATTCTCATTTTTAATTATACAATTGCGTCAGGAATACAGAGTTATAGTAAATACAATTTCCCACCTAGGAGTAGGTGTTCTTATTGGCCTGGCCTTAGGCCTAAAAGAAAACAAGTTTAAAATCGTTGCCCTTCTCTCTGTTCTTCCTGATGTGGATTTCATACCATACTCCATATTTATCTCTGCCAGTAACAGCCTGAACCATGAGACAAGAAACCAGCTTTACTATTTGTTCTGGCACAGAGAGTTTACACACTCAATTCTTTTCGTTTTTCTGGTTACTCTTCTTATCTGGTTTGCGACAAAGGATTGGATTTTTACGGTCGGGGGCTTTGAATCTATTCTCTCCCACGTTTACCTGGATTATCTTACAACCTGGAAAATGCACCCTCTTTACCCATTCAGTATGGATGCATCCATCATAGGAGCAGTTTATTTCTTCGACCCCCTGTTAAACCTGCTTCCTTTAATACCTCTGGTTATTGTAATCGTGGGGTATTTGAAAAATAGAGGAGGATTGAAAGGAGAACTAAACAGTTTTTGGACATCTAACTCATTGACAGATAACAAGCTATATTCTTCGCTTATTTTCATACTTCTTATCTGGATGGTTTTTACGCCAGTTTCGAAAGCCTTACTTGTCAAGCAAATCTCTGGGGATGAAGCGGCTGAAATAAGTTACCAGAACACCTATCCTGAATCAATGGACGATTTCATTACCGCATACTCGTTTAACTCAACCCACTATAAAGTTCTGGAAATTAGCTATCTGTCAGGGGTCAAAAGAAGCGAATATGTTGAAAAAATCTCGGTAACCGGAAATATCCCTGACGCTTTTACCTATATAGAAAGAGCAAAAAGATTGTACCAGAAAAGCGTAATTCAGGAAATCGACTACCCTGTTTATTCGGTTTCCGAAAAAAACGGCTGTGTTACGGTTACTCTAAGTAATGCCAGAAACCCGTATTTTGAAGACTGGGCTTATTTTAAATCGTTCTATAAGTTTGTTTTTGATACGAAAGATGAAAACTATAAAGTCAATGCAAGTGTACAGGGCGATCGAGAAGAGGAGCTTAGTCAAAATTGGTTTGGTTGACTCTTTTTAAAAAAAAGCTGTCTGTCTACTCGGTTTCCGATAAGAGGGGCTCGTAACCGTAATTCTAAGCGATGCCAGAAAGATTTTGCTTTAATAAATAATGTAATTTCCGATTACATCTTTTATAAGAAACAAAGAATTGGAATCGGAAGGGTATGAAAGGGTAAATATATTAAGGAATCGCTTTCTGATTATTTTTGGATTCTTTTGAAGTAATTATCGATTTCTTCCCAGTTGATTATATTCCAGAATCCTTCTATGAATTTTGCCCGATCATTCTTATAATCAATGTAGTAAGCATGTTCCCAAACATCCAGATCCATAATGATCGGATAATCCGGGACTAAATTCACATTGTGCTTCTCTATCTGCATGATCATGAGCCTTTGAGTATCCTCGCAGAAGATTAATGCTGCCCATCCTGAACCTTCTACGCTTGATGCTACCTGAGAAAACTCCTTTTTAAATCTTTCAAAATTCCCGAAGTCCTGTTTGATCACTTCAGCCAATTCGCCGACGGCTTCTTTGCTTGCATTGCTTGCAAGAGTCATCTCCCACCAGAAATAGTCATGAAGGACATGCCCGCCCAGATTAAACGCCAGAGCTTTTGCATTTGCCTTATAATCAAAATCTGTTCCTTCTGATCTCGATTTGTCCATCATTTGTATAATTGAATTTGCATTAGTCACATAAGCCTGGTGATGTTTATCATGGTGTATCCGTAATTGTTCCTCGGAAATATAAGGCACCAGGTCTGCATATCCATATTTCAAAGGCGGTAATTTATACAACTGTTTAGCCATATTTTATCTTCCCCTATTAGAGAATAATCGGTCCCACAAAATTTGCTCAGGAATCTGAACCTGCATTTTCCGATTAAAGAAAATTCCATTTACAAATCCTGCTACCAATTTCCCCTTAACCACTTTAATAGAAATTAATCTCTTAAACTGTTCCACTGTTTTATATCTTCAAGTATGCATCGAATCGCCATATAGCAATTTAAATGCAGAATATAATTATATCTCGAACCTATTTAAAGGTAAAAGGAGAACAAACTAAAAAGCTTATTTATTTCTGAGTTTAAAGAGCCCTATCAAAAAAAAAGATTTCATTCCGGGATTTAACAAATGGTAAACACACTCTCTCACCTGGGAATCGGCGTCTTGATTGCCCTGGTTCTTGGCTTCAAAGGAAAAAAGCGAGATGCGCTGGCTTTCCTATCAATCCTCCCTGACCTTGATTTCATCCCATACGCTCTTTTTGTTCTGGTCAGCGGCAGCGTAAGTCATGAGACAAGAAACCAGCTTTTTTACCTTTTCGGGCACAGGGAGTTCATGCACTCTGTCTTTTTCATTCTGCTTGTTACACTCCTCATCTGGCTCAAAATAAAAGATCGCCTCTTCACAGCTGCCGGATTTGCAGCTATTTTCTCCCACAGTTACCTTGATTATGCCACCAACTGGAAAATGCGTCCCCTCTACCCTTTAAGTAAAGACGCATCCATCATGAGAGCTGTATATTTTTTTGATCCCCTTGCAAACATCCTTCCTCTGCTGCCCCTTTTAATAGTACTTATAGGATATATGAAAAGCAGGGGAAAATGGAACGGAATATTTTGTAATCTCTGTACATTTGTCACTAAGAATCGAAGCAAAATCTACACTTCCCTTGCAGTTGTGCTTCTCGTCTGGCTTACAGTGCTGCCAATAGCAAAAATCCTTCT
>JADGNM010000216.1 GCA_017883485.1 Methanosarcina sp. | reverse complement strand
ACATTTTATTAACCTTATATCAACAAAATGACCTTTTAGTATAGCATAGTGGTACAAGAGTGCCAGGGTTCGAAATGTGCATTTAATACATGACAGCATTATCACATAGTCCTGATCGTCCGGATGTACATAACATAAAAACGCATCATAGGTTGCGCCAAATTCCTGAGGACTACGCCCAAAAATACGATAATTCTCATCAGACCAGTATAATCCGTTAGTTACAATATTCCAATCCCAATTCCCTAGATGCGTTTATCATCGATAATCTTTTTAATGCATCCGGTGAAAGAAGTAAAAACGCTTAGATGGAAATTACTGGATCTTGGAATAGAACTGACTTATTATGGCAATATATGCAAAACATTATATATTGAAATTTCGTAACTATTACAGCTAAAAATAAGTCAGATGATAACGGTTTTAAACTCTAAAATAAATGAAACTGTTAATTCACGCAAACTTAAAAACGATCAGCAGATAATAACTAAGAAAATTGTCCCCAAAAATTTCCATCTAATCTTAAAGAAGACATTTAATGGTATTTTTTCCCATGCTGGACAGTTACAAAATTTCTATTCATTTGCCGTTGTAAGATCAGGTCAAAAATTTAGTAACGGACGTAAAATTAAATATCGACAGATTTTTGAATCCGTAAAAAGCATGAAGCATTACTAATAGAGCCATATCTGTAATATTAAACATTGGACTTCTTTGAAGACCGAATTCTTCCTGTAAATTCAGTGTTTCAAATAAAAGTGTGAAAACCATTAGATTTTGAAACAGAGTTCTCAATAAGGAGGATTACAAATTAAAATCTTAGCCAAACCAGTTGAAATTCTTTTAGTTGAAGACAATGAAGGCGATATCGGATTAATTGAAGAGGTTCTCGAGGAAGCAAAAATCAGGAATAATCTTCACATTGCAAAAGACGGTGAAGAGGCAATGCTCTTTTTACATGGTGAAGGAAGGTTTTCAGGTTCTCCGCGCCCGGATGTAATTCTTCTTGATTTAAATTTACCGAAAAAAGATGGACGTGAAGTTCTAAGAGAAATAAAAGAAGACGACATCCTTAAAAACATACCTGTAGTAATTCTAACTACTTCCGGAGCTGAAAAGGACATACATAGATCTTACGATCTTCATGCTAATGCTTATGTCACTAAACCTCTTGACTTTGATCAGTTTATAATAGTAATTAAATCCATAGCAAACTTCTGGCTTGAAATTGTAAAGCTACCAACGAAATAAGATCAGAATAGTTAATATTTCCAGGAGCGTCAAAGTTTGACGCTTATTAAACTGGCAAATGACAGCCATCAATCAAAAATCCATAAAATGATTAAGGGTATCTAAGTTCAATTCAATCCTTATAGGATAGACATTTATGGAGAAGAATATCAAAATCTTGCTTATTGAGGATAATCCCGGAGACGCGTATCTAATTGGGGAGCAGCTCGAAGAGTTTGCCAATTTTACGTATAAACTTAAAAATGTCGAAACGTTGAATGAAGCTTTAAATGTTCTTAAAGAGCAAACTTTTGATGTGATACTGTTAGACCTGGGGTTGCCGGATAGCGATGGCATTAATACTTTTCTTAGAATTTACAATAAAAATCCACTGATTCCTATTATTATACTAACTGGCCTCAATGATGAAACAATCGGGTCTTACGCTGTAAAAAAAGGCGCTCAGGATTATTTGGTTAAGGGGCAAATAGAAGGCAGATTGTTACAGAGTACTATCCAATATTCCATTGAACGTAAAAAAGCTGAAGATAGAATTTATAAATTAGCAAACGTTGTTGAATCTTCAAATGATGCTATTATAACCGAATCTCTTTATGGTATAATTACCAGCTGGAATAAAGGTGCAGAGAAAATTTTTGGTTATACAGCTAAAGAAATGCTTGGAAGGAACATATCTATTATATCACCTCCCCACGTACATGAAGAAACAAAGAAGTTGAGTAACAAAATTATACATGGAGAAACGGTCCGGCCTTATGAGACTTCAGGGTTAACAAAAGACGGTATGATTATAGATATTTCGGTAACCCTTTCACCGGTATTTGATATCTCCGGAAAACTTACGGCGATCTCGTTTATTTCCAGAGACATAACCGAAAGCAAAAGAATAGCAGTGAAACTCAGGGAAAGTGAGGAAAGATACAGGATCGTCGCGGAGCAGACAGGTCAGCTCGTTTACGAGTATGATATTGACAACGATAAAATCTACTGGGTAAGCAACATAGAGAAAATTACCGGCTATACTCAAAATGAACTGCTGAGTAAGGGAATAGAATTCTGGATAGATAATGTCCATCCTGAGGATCGAAAAGAAATCCTTAATCAAAAGATGAAATACTGTGATCAAGATATACAACTTGTTGGAGACAAAGAAAACTTCCATATGGAATACCGTCTCAGGAGGAAAGACGGAGATTATATCCATATTGAAGAGAATGGATTCTGCTCTCAAATAGGGGACGATCCCATAAAGATCCTTGGGGTGATGAAGGATGTCACTGAGAAAATAGAAACAAAAGAACTCCTGAGAAGAATAGAAGAAACCCGCAAAAAGGAAATTCATCACAGGGTTAAGAATAACCTGCAAGTAATCTCTTCCCTTCTTGATCTTCAGATGGAAAACTTCAGTCAGAGAGAAACAGTTCAAATTTCAGATGTACTTGAGACCTTCCGGGAAAGCCAGAATAGGGTTATATCTATGGCCCTTATCCATGAGGAATTATACGAAAACGGAGGAAACGATACCCTTAATTTTTCTATGTACCTGAAGAAACTCTCTCAAAGCCTTTTCCAGACGTACAAGGTTGGAAATGCCAATACAACTTTAAACCTGGATATGGAAGAACGTATCTTTTTTAATATGGACATAGCAGTTCCATTAGGAACAATCGTTAATGAGCTTGTTTCGAACTCTCTCAAACATGCATTTCCGGGCAAGGATAATGGAGAAATTCTAATAAAACTTTATAGGGAAGAATCTGAAGAATGTAAAAATGCCTGGGATGAAAGCGAAAATAAAGACTGTGAAAATACCGGATTTATTCTTATCGTTTCAGATAACGGAATTGGTATCCCTGAAAGTATTGATATCGAAAATCCCGATACTCTTGGTATACAACTGGTAAATGCACTAGTAGACCAGCTAGATGGGAAATTTGAACTGAAAAAGACCAATGGGACGGAATTTACTATGAGGTTCGTAGTGACATAAATGAAGTGAGGGACTCTATCTGATAAATTATAAATGCATGACAATAACAGAAAGGAGAAACGAAATCAAAAAACGAGTCCATAATGAGAGATCGCCTCCAGAAAGGGGAGCAGTCCTTAAGGTGCTTGACTTGGAGCCGCATGCAATTGCTTTTGATTCAAGTCCTCTTCTCCGTACTTCACATTGCATACTTTATAGTTGGCAGGACCATTTTTAATCTTAAAGCTTTTTTTAGATCTCCAGTTATTTATACTATGAATCCTTTCAGAGAGCTGTTCATAATGGTCATAAAGCTCCTTTCCCCAGGCCAGAGCTCCAGGCTCAAAGCTTATAATATATTTCCGGTCAAAAACTGCATTTTTCGGGAAAAGGGCTATTGCCGTGAAGTTATCTGCAGCCGTGACAGCCGGGATCCTTTCATAACCTGTGCAGACGAAAAGCCTGGTGTTTTCCATTTTTATAAACTTATCGGTTTGTTCTCTGTAGTCCTCAACCCACCTTTTTAAAACTGGTTCCGGAAGAACAAGCGATACGGATGTTCCATTTCCGGCGATTTTGAGATAAAAGGAAGGAAAGAGAGGATGGAAGTAAGGAATTGCAGCCTCCAGCCTTGTCGCCTTTTCAGCATTTTCCATATACTCAGGAATCATCTCAAAAATATAGTCTATGTAAGGTTCGATTGTTGTACAATGTCCGAGCTCATTGATTCGGCGAAGGAGAAAGTGCGGAATCTCTCTCATATCCCTGTCAGCCCAGTAATCTTCATTTTCTTCCAGGACGGAAAAAGTGTCTAAGAGAGGCTTCATCTTCTTAGCAACTATTTTTCCTATTCCGCTAAGCCCGTAGAGATTTTTCTCCTGAACTATGAGGTGCTGCTCTTTAAGCTTTTTTACCTGCGGCTGAATCGCTGTTGCACTGGCATTTAAAGTTTTTTTGATGGTTTCTATGTCCATAGGTCCTTCAAGCAGGAGGAGAAGAACGTTCATCCTTTTTTCTGAGAGAAGGATCAGATCAAGTAGAAAATTTTCCATATTTATACACCCACTGAATGCTTGTAAAATTACGATTTTCTATTCTAGTGTCCGTCAATTATCAGGGATTAAATGATTCTGGATAGATATAACAATGATTCTGAATAGATATAACCGATTTTATACGTTATTTTACTGTTGACACGAACTAGAGTAGTTTTTCTGTTCCAGTTCCAAAAGACCACTATTACTTAGAATTAATTCAATTCTACTTATTTTCTACTTTATTTTTTTTACTGCTCCCTCTTCTTTTCTTGTTGCGCATCTGGTCGTTTCTTCAATCACCCTGACTTTTTAATTAAGCATTACGACAAGAAGACAATGTAAGGGATCGCAAATCGGGCAAATCCCACAAACTCCTTCTGCAAGATGTGCCATATCACGCAAATTCTGTTTCTGGCGAGTTCCCTCAAAATCATTTAAAAGTAATAATCCATTGCTCTGTATATGAGTTTCCATATCTTCCCCCCGATATTGATGCTGTAGTGCCCTTCATTTCTCGCAGTTTGCAAACTTTTTTAATGAAGCATATATTATGAGTTCCACTTATTCTTTATAGCAAATAATTTCGTATGTAAAAAATTTATTGGGACTTACGCGGTTGAAATAAAACAAGCAGCATGAGACTTCAAGCGATCTAAATCATAATATTTATGATAGACCTGCTCATGCTTTTATTGTATCTCAACTGCATAAGTTCACTGGGAAATACCCCTCTAAAACTTCTAAACTTTGTAACTATTCTGTCCCTATCTTTAAATGAGGTTAATTAACAAATTTTTGAGTCCTTTTTATTACTAGGGAGCGCAGAGGGTCACGAATACCCCGACCTTCAGGTTGGGGATGAAGTGGACCCTCGCCTCTTTTTGATTCCGATCAAAATCT
>JADGNM010000215.1 GCA_017883485.1 Methanosarcina sp. | reverse complement strand
AGCCTCGCCACGGTTCATCAAAATCAGGACCTTCTTCGGGAAGTGTCCCGGATCGTAGGAGTTGGCAGAGATCAGAGGTACATGTCTGCCTGGATAGGGGTAGAGACCGGAAGCTGCAGAATTCTGCAAATGCATATGCCGGGAAAAGCTTTGCCGAAAAATCCAGAGAACTGGCCCGAGATAGTCAGAGATTGCTATCAGCTTTTCGGAGAAGAGTCCTGGCTTCCTGTCGCCAGCCTTGTGCTTGGCCTTCCTGGCGAGACTGCCGAGGACGTGCTGCAGACCATTGAACTCGTGGAGTCGCTGAAGGATTACACCGGGCTGATGCTGCCGCTATTCTTCAGCCCCATTGCTGAAACGGGGCTTGGCGGCACGACCGGCTTTGGAAAGGATAAGGCTTTTCCTGAGCACTGGGAGCTGGTGGGACTTTGCTTGGAGTACAACCTTAGGCACGTGAAGGCTCTGCAACGGTTTTATAGCGAGAGGATGACCGCAGGACCTGGGGTCCAAGCAGCTCTTAGCGGGATTTTCCTTATTGCGGACGTGGTATTGAATAAGTATTTGAAGAGGATGAAAAGAGGAGAGCCGCCGAATTGATTAACAATCAGGCTAAGCCAAACGAACATGAAATTCTTCCAAAAACAGGCGTAAACACCTGTCATACGAGACTTAATAGTCAAGGGTGCTGGTTCCTGGTTCAGCAAGTGTTCTTTGAAGTCTAATAAGTGACGCTTCAACTTGCTCTGCCAGGGTAGAACTCCGTCTTTGATGTCCTTCTCAGCTTCAAGTGAGAGCTCTTCAGGCGTCATGTTTAAAAATTCAGTGTATATTGACTGCGAAAATGTATAAGCGGCGTGTTCCAGGCTTTCGACTCACAGATGCGAGCCAATCTTTGATCACAGGATCATTCTCAAGTTCTTTATACAACATTTCATTCCCTACTAAGAGTATTTATACGTTTATTATACAAATAACTCTTCGATTTTCTGTGATCCCGAAGAGAAATCCGGGAAGCGGAACTCGGGTTTGCTTTTTTATTCAGACTTAATCTACCAGCTGATTAATTTTATTGTAAAAGTCTATTACCAACTTTGTTGTTTCGTTTTCCATGTTCGCCTGGAATATGCGGGTTTGCTTTCCAAAGGGTTTTTCTTTGACAATGCCTGACCCGATCAAAGGTGTGATAACCCTTGATACACTGGCATGAGACAATCCAGTTTCCTCAGCTATTCCTGAAAGATAAGTTGGTTCGTTTTGTCGTTCGATCAGATTCTTAAGGACTGTCATCTGTGCGGTTTTCCCGAAGATTTTTTCTAGTGGATCCATTGTTTTCATCTCAGATGTGACTACTCTCAGTAAGTGATTTTTATTTTTAACACTAACTTGTTATCTAAGGTTATATATTTATCCCCTTATTAAAAATATCAGATTATCTGCACCAAGCATTTTCAATATTCAAACTATTTTTTCTATGGATGATGTATATAATTTAAATTGCTAGCATTGATATGTATTTTTATAAATAGTTAGGATCTATCGCGAAATAACTTTGGAACATTTCTACACTTGTACTTAACTATTTTCGTAAGCATCTCTATCGATTTTGTTTCGAAATAAACATGTGCTGCCCAAGTTATTTCGTAACGAGCCCATTAATACCCGAGAAATCTATAAGAACTGATCCCAAAACTCAAAATTGTGTATCCAAATTTCAAATTCCGAATGACCAATCAAGTTTCCGATTATGAAAATGGTTATGAAACTCTTATCTATGTGAAAATGAAGTTGGTTTTGGGATGAGCTCAGATATTAACAAAAGGATTCGGGAGAGATTGAGGCAGAAGGCAGGCAGGAAAAAATACATTTGGATTGAATTGAACAAGGAAGAGAACTTTTTCATATCCAGCAGTCCAATTTCAGATAGCTCAATGAAAACTGATCGATAACGTGCAAAACTGATTGACCCTGAAAAGTGATCCTTCTAATCTCCAAAAGGTCGCAAGTTAAGTAAAAGTATATTTCGATTTATAGGATATTTAAAAAAGTGAAAAAGAGATAAGTGTCGATTTAAACTCAATTAAACAAATAACACTTAATATCTGTTTTCTCTAGGTGTCCTGTGGTTAGGAAGACAATCCCTGCAGTAAACCGGTCTTTCTGGATCGGGCTTGAAAGGCACTTCTGTCTCAACATTGCAGTCAGAACAGACTGCTTTGTGCATTTCTCTAGGAGCGCCGAAATTATTTCCTCTGAAGAGGTTTCTGTCATTAAAAGCCATCTTTGTTTCACCTTTGTTTTAGTTGATAGTCAAAAGTTTAAAAATAAGATTTTGTAGAATTCTCTGATTAAAAACAAAAATGGTTTTTAACAACAGATCATTATACGTCTCTTTATTTTCAATGAGTATAAATAGAGCCTATAATATATAAACATGCCTATACAAATAAGAGAATATTTTGTAACGGGATAATGTATACTATAACAGGAACAAATAGGTCATAAGAGTGAGGAATACGGTCGGATATGTGAACAAATTGCCTGGAAGACGATGGTCCTGCTCCTAATAAATTAGAGGGGATATTCATAGGGTTGTGTACAGCGGACACGGGGAAAGGAACAAAACTCTTCCGGGCTTTCCTCCAATCTTTTTAATGTGCTTGCAGACCGCAGGCAGGAAAAATATATTTAAATTGAATTGGAATGGTCAAAGAAGCTTCATTTCGGATGTATCAATCCATTTTTAGAACTCTTGAAATTCAGATTCGGTTAACAGGTTTACACTTCAATCCGCAAACAGCCCCCAATGAAGAATTATGAAACTTTTTAATACTTTCTCCGGTAGTCAAAATTTGGCATTAGTTCTACCAGTAATTGACATAACCAATCAAAAACCCAGAAAAATAATAAGAAGCCTCATAATTCACGGACACGACCAAAAACTTTAATCTCAGTAAATCGCAAGTTCATTCAGGACATCGGTCTTTGACAGGGTTCCTTTGGGTACACCATCTATTGTTACAACAAGCCTTCCTACATTATATTTGTGGAAGAGTTTTACCACGTCATAGAGTTGCATATCCCCATCAACAGTGATCAGTTCTTTCGTCATGATATCCTTTACTTTTACATTCAGTTTGCCCTGGGCAATGGTGTGGGCGATGTCTGTGTAGGAAATTATCCCTACTATTTTTCCCTTGTCCTCAACAAGGGCTCCGTGAATGTTGTTCCTGATAAAAAACCTAGTAGCTTCCTGAATACTGGAATTCGTGTTTACAAGCAAAGGGGGATATTTCATATATTGTTTAACGTGCTTTTTAGGAAGAGATATCATTTCGTTAATATTGAAAAGAATCGAGTTAGTAGTATCATCCCTTCCTGTAACTTCTCCGCGGATTATCAGGTGATTCACAGGAGTCGGACCAATCTGAAACTTATCGCCCATCACAAAATCCTTTGTGCTCCCTATTACGCGGACGACTCCATCGCAGGCGTCTGGATTTCTTATTGTCTTAAAGCTTATTTCGGCAGCTGTGGCATTATTAACTATCATATTGTTCCTGTATAGTGGGACAACTGATTCGTTTTTAAGTTGCTGAATATGTAAAGTATCGTATGCTGACCCTGTCGGTTTGTACCCTCCTTTTGGTCCGGGGACTCCTTCCACTAGTCCCAGGGCCTTTAATAACTGCATCTGGTTGCGAATGGTTCCAGGATTGCGTTGGATAACCTCGGCAATTTCTTCCCCTTTAATTGCCATGTCCTTTTGCCTCTGAAGATTTATTAGCGCAATAATGATATCTTTTTGAATCGGAGCGAGTTCCATACTTCCTCCATGTTTTCATATAATTTTATTAGAATTTATAAGGATGGTATATAACACCCAATAACGATAAATTTGTGCATTCATGATTTACCATGATTATCTGACTTTCGGGAGCTAACCTGCTTTTTCTTCTGTTTTTAATGATGGCGTTTTTGCTGAAAAAACATTATATATGGTAGCAAAACCATTGCAAAAGCAGAAAGAGTCTTATGTTTACGATTTTCAACAACTATAGAAACGACCGAAATTCAATACATGTTTTAATGCATATTTTTTACCTTACTTTCCATTCCTCACTATCGGGTTTTATCGTAAACTCTGACGGTTTATTACAGATCTGACTCGTTTTAACTTGATTCTTCAAGAATCAGGAGACTTTCTAATATCTTCTGCAATTGCCAAAATTTACCATCAATTCCACTAGCAATTGACTGCAATCAATTCAAAACCCAGAAAATAATAAAAAGTCTCAGATTTATCGATTAAGCAAAACTAATCGGCCCTTCAAAGTGCTCCTTCTAAATCTGCAAAAATCACGGGTCTTTTACTTCTCATTCTTAACAAACCATTTAGAAAACGCTTCGGTTTAATTTGAAAATAGTTATCCAAACAAAAAGATATTGATGCTCTAAAACTGCCCTAAAGAAAAGTAAAATATGGATTTCAGGCATCTTTTTCAGATACCTTTATTTCAGATACATTTAATGCATCTTTATTCAGTGCCTTAAATCAGTACTTAATGTAGCCTTTCCGCTCAAGCCATTCGACCTGGGGCCTTGTATATTTCCAGGCTACTTCGGCTTTTGAGTCCTGGACTTCCCATGGATTGGCTATAACAACATCGCCTTCTCGAATCCACATCTTCTTATGTTTGGAGCCCGGAATTCTGCCCATGCGGACAATTCCATCCATACACTGAAGTGTTACCCTTTTCGAGCCAAGTAAACATGCAACCGTTGCCAGAACTTCATTTCTGTCCGCCCGGGGGATTCGTACCCTTGATACTTCAGGGGTATCTCCTGAGTTTACTGGTTTTGTGGATCCTAATCTTTTTTTTCGAATAGTGCTTCGGTAATTAGCCAGGTTAATTCCTCCTCAAAAGACTTTGATTTATTATTTTATAAGTCCAAAATTTAATAATTCACACGATTCTCATTATCGATGCCCGTTTGTTCTTACTTCTCCCTATGCATGAGGTAGAAATAAGTAAAGAATCAAAGAGAATAAACCAAAAAAAACAAAAAGAAAAGATGAATCAGGCGTTAGTGTAAACCTAATTACAAGATTAACATCTGATGCAGATTATCTTAGAATTTCCTGTGGTTAGGGAGACATTCCCTGCAGT
>JADGNM010000214.1 GCA_017883485.1 Methanosarcina sp. | reverse complement strand
TCTTCGGTAAGTGTCACAGTGTATCTGTTCATAAGTGATACTTATGAATATCATTCAATATAACTCTTAAGACTTTCAATCATTGACGCGACACTAGTACTAAAAAGCTACTGCAAGCCTATCAAATCAATTATACTCCATTCCCCTGATATCGAACCCGTGAATTAACTATTGTTATC
Source organism: Methanosarcina sp. (assembly GCA_017883485.1). Lineage (GTDB taxonomy): Archaea > Halobacteriota > Methanosarcinia > Methanosarcinales > Methanosarcinaceae > Methanosarcina. The sequence goes on along the minus strand of JADGNM010000214.1, from coordinate 4,990 downwards.
GAGCGTATTTATAATTGACTGTCAAGCAGCTCGCATTTTCAAAAAAACACGTGCTTTTAATTGAAATCGAAGTGGAATTATTAGAAGGGTTCAAGCGGGTTAAGGAGACTATAAGATAAATGAGTGAAGACTTCAAAGAACCTTTTTTCATAAACATAGTTTCCAAAAATATATCTATCTATATTCACTGATTCAATGAAGAAGATTAGATAGAGATCGCTGAATAAAAGGGGTAGTGATGAATCTAACAGGTCAAACGGCTCTTGTAACCGGAGGGAGCAAAGGGATAGGAAAAGCTATCTGCTTTGCTCTGGCAAGAGAAGGGGCAAATGTCGTCATTGCAGCAAGGGATGAGAGTAAAATCAGAGAGACAATGGAAGAGTTAAAAGAAAGGAGCGGCAAAGCCCTTGCTATTCAGGCCGACGTGCGTTACGAAGAGGACGTAAAGAATCTGATCTCAAAAATTATAAAAGAATTCGGCAGGCTGGATATACTTGTCAACAATGCAGGAGTGGCATATAGAAAGCGGTTGGAAGAAACCACTCTGAAGGAATACGATGAGATCATGGACACTAACTTAAAAGGTGTCTATCTCTGCACAAAGTATGCAATTGCACATATCAGAAATAGCAACAACGGGAAAATCGTCAATATCTCTTCAGGTGCCGGATTGCATGGGATTCCTGAACTTTCCATATACTGTGCTTCAAAATTTGGGGTAATCGGCATAACCCAATCCATCGCCTCTGAATTGGAGGGGAAAATAAAGGTATATGTCATCTGCCCTGGAGGTGTTGACACTGATATGTACAGATCACTCTTTGGACACAAGCCTCAGCTCAAACCTGAGCACATTGCGAAAAAGGTACTGGAACTTGTTTCCCCTGATTCGAAGGTCACGTCCGGGAAAATAATAGAAGTATATGCCCCTCCGGTTCCTCAGTTCTGAGGTTTACGAATAATGTACCCACAGATTGATTTCTGTGCATATTAACTGCTACAAAGGCCTGACAGGGATGGATCTTATCAAAAAATTGATATAATGGATTTAATTGATGGGCTTATAATTCGGGGCCTCGAGCTATATGGCATATCTTGTTCTGAAAACCCATAAGCACCATCTGAAATAAGAATGTTAGATTTCTTCTGTCAATAAGCTTTAAATATTATTATACTTATTAAGAAATACAAATAAACCGAAATATCAATATTATTCGAGACCGGAAACAAAATCATTCCATAGGTATATATATTGCATTTAACGATTCAGGATAAAATACCCAGACAAGGATCTTTTTTGGATCAAAAAAGGTTTGAAAAGGCCGTTTTGATGCGGTTTCTTTTTTCAAATTATATGAAAATCATTCATTCAGTCCCGAAGTTGGCAGGTTCCAGATGAGCAGTATACAGGAGCAAATACAGGAAGTAGAAGACGAAATCCGGAAGACCCAGTATAACAAGGCAACTTCCCATCATATAGGCAGGTTGAAAGCCAAGATAGCTCGCCTGCGAGATGAGGTGGAAAAGAAAGCCTCAGCAAAAGGCGGGGGGGATGGGTATTCGGTCCGAAAATCGGGAGATGGAACTGTAACCCTTGTGGGCTTCCCGTCAGTAGGAAAATCCACGCTTTTGAATAAGCTCACGGACGCCAAATCCGCAGTGGCTTCATACGAGTTTACTACAGTCACAGTTGTGCCAGGAGTGCTGGAGCATAAAGGAGCGACAATCCAGTTCCTTGATGTGCCGGGGCTTGTGAAAGGCGCGTCTTCGGGGCGTGGGCGCGGAAAAGAAGTCATCTCAGTCATCCGGAATTCGGATATGGTGATCTTTTTGCTTGACGTCTTTCAGCCCAAACACTACGAAGTACTCATGGACGAACTTTATCAGGCTGGAATCCGCGTGGACGAAGAGCCTCCTGATGTGGTCATCAAGAAAAAAGACAGAGGCGGAATAAATATCAACTCGACTGTCGAGCTTGATATGGATGAGGAAACTATTAAAGCTGTACTGGACGAGTACAAGATTCATAATGCCAGTGTACTTATAAGGGAAAATATCACAGTTGACCAGCTTATTGATATTGTGCTAAATAACCGGAGTTATGTCAGATCCATTATAGCTGTTAATAAGGTTGACCTTGCCTATCCCCAATTGATTGAAGAATGCAGAGAAATGTACCCGAACTCGATCTTCATTTCAGCTCATGAAGGGATAAACATCGAGACCCTCAAAGACGCTATCTACGACCGGCTGGGTTTCATCCGGATCTATTTAAAACCGCAGGGCCAGCCCGCGGACATGGAAGAGCCTCTGATAGTTATGAGCGGGACAAACATAGGTCAGATCTGTGACCGCCTGCACCGGGATTTCCGCAGGAAATTCCGCTATGCCCATATATGGGGCACGTCTGCAAAACATCCCGGGCAGCGAGTTGGACTCGATCACAAAATGCAGGATGAAGATATCCTTACGATCATTGTTCAGAAGTAAAGGAGTATTGGGAAGCGAAAAAGAAAGACAAAACCTTCGCATTCCTCATTCTTTTTTGAATTATATAACCTCAAAGGCCTTTATTTAATTATATCCCTCAAAAACCTGTACCGTTTCATCAGATGGATCTGAGAAAACACTCTGCTCCCTATCATCTCCGGAATCCATAGAGCTACTGGCTTCAACCTCCTCCTCAAATTCTGCAGCACATTCAGCCGGGCTCTTTCTGCGAGCGCTTTCAGGTAATTTACAGGAAATCTCGATTTTTTCTGCAATTCCGAGACCATACCTTTCCTTTGCAGCTTCAAGAATGGCCGAAAGCATTTCAGAATAGGAAATTCCAGCAAGAGCTGCCATTTTTGCCAGATGCCCATCCCAGCACCAGCCAGGATTGGGATTAACTTCAAGCAGCTTTGGCCTGCCTATGGCATCAAGCCTCCAATCAAAACGAGCATAGTCCCGACATCCCAGCCTGCTGAAAAGAGCAAGACAGCACTGCACAATTTCGTTCCTGGTCGTTTCCGGGAGATCTGCAGGCACGGATTTGATTTTCCAGTATGGAGAGTCAGGAAGCCACTTGGCCTCATAACCACAGATTCTTGGGAGTTCCGCCGGAACAGCGGAGTAATCTTCTTCAGTAATAGGCAGTACGGTACATGCAGGGGGATTCCCGATAATGCCAACACTGAGATCTTTTCCCGGAAGGAATTCCTCCAGCAGGAAAGGCTTATTCGAACCTATTATTTCCCGCGTTTCCTCCATAATTTCGAGAAGTTCCTCCCGGCTGTGGGCAATACTTTTCTGTGTGATCCCAAAGCTCGAGTCTCCTGAGTTAGGTTTTACGAGCAGGGGAAAAGAAAGAGGAAGTCTGGAAAGATCAGAGTCCCCAGTGACAAGCATACCTTTTGCAACTGGAATTTGCATCTCCCTTGCAACTCCCCTTACAATTGACTTATCGTAACAGAAGGCCAGGCATTGAGGAGTTCCTCCCGTATATGGGATATTGAGTTGTTCGAGCAGAGCCGGAATATGAAGTTCTTTTGCGGGGTCGTTGGAGAAACCCTCATCACAGAGGTTGAATACAAGGTCAGTTTTTCCTGCTCTTTTCTTAAGATCATCAAGCAGAGTTTCATGCCTGTCAAAGAAAGTAAATTTCATGAAAGGAATCTCTGCAAGTGCCTTTTTCATCAACTCAAGGGTATAGAAATCATCATCATCAAATACACAGGCAGGCTTAACCTCATCTTTTTTTCTCGGGTCCCCCATCACGACTGCTATATTAAGGGATTTTCTACTCTCATCTGTCGGAAGAGTAGACGACCGGGCTTTTTCAACAGAAGCCGAAAGCATGATTCTCTGCTCCATCATACCAGGGTCTTGAGTGCCTGCTGATGCCGAGCTGAAGGTCGTATGAAAAGTAGGACTGCTAAACCCTGAAGTCGTTAGCAGATCAAAAAGGCTTTCCTTATTGTATAATCTCTCTGCATAAAACTGATCCGCAATTATCCCCTTGTCGATACGGCTTATTACTTCTCTGCAAATTAGCCGTTCGCCGTCCGAGGAGAGAGCCCTTTCCCTGCAAACAAAATACCTTCTATCGAGCCATTCCCATGATCTGGGCTGAAAATTCTTTTTAGTATAATCCCCGTCCGAAGTGTCAATGAAAACCTTGCCCCCTGGCTTCAGTACTCTGAAGATTTCCTCAATGACTTTTCTGTCGTCAAAGGTAGAATCAAAATAGCCAAAGCTGTTGCCAAGGATAGTGACTACGTCAAAAGCATCACAAGGATAGGGAAGTTTTCTTGCATCGCCTTCTCTAAACCTGACCTGCAGGTTTTCCCGTTGAGCTCTTATTCTAGCCTTCCTGATAAGATACTGTGACCTATCATACCCCTCCACATTAGAGAGCCCCCGTCTTGCCAGCTCAATTACGTGTCTGCCCTGTCCGCAGCAGAGATCAAGAATTTTATCCTCTGGAGCCAGCCCCAAGATGGAGACAATGAGATCGACCTCTTTCCTGGTAAGCTCCACATCATCCAGAAGATCCGCATCGGTCTTAAGATAAAGGGAGTTAAAAAGAGTCTGCCACCAATCGGACCTGACATGAACTTCAAGATCATCGACAGGTCCGAGAGTTTTACTCTGTACGGTGCATTTAGCGCGCTTGCGCCTGGTATTTGCATCTATAGTATTCTGGGTCATGATCTGATATCTTCCGGAAAAAAGTTTATGTGCTTTGAGTATATCAAGTTTATCGGAGGATTGTGACCATTTAAATATGCCTGGAAGAAGAAGACAAGTCTATTGAGGGATTAATAGGGTTTTAACGCCTATTTTAAACCAAAATATCGAATCTATCCTTATTCAGAGAAAATTTATTGCTTTTGAGATTCAAATAAAGAGAAAATCAAATTGCGGGCGGCCACCCCAACCTAAAGGATGGGGTATGCAAGGGCCGCCCGCCGTTATCTTGGAATTGTTTAGTGTTCTATGACAAGAC
>JADGNM010000213.1 GCA_017883485.1 Methanosarcina sp. | reverse complement strand
GCGTTTTTTATTCTACCATTGGTTATTAATCACACTTATCTGTGATGTCAAAATCAATATCAATCAACTGATTTTGGGTAGGCTGAATAGTTACCAATTGTGGATGAAACCTACCTGGCAAACATAGGCTTAAAGTTATCGGCCAGGAACCAGCTCCCCGGAAAGGTACTTGAAGTAGAAAAAGACGGTCTTGTCTGTAAGATCAAAATCGAAATCGAGCCCTCAACTATAACCTCAGTAATTACCGAGGAAGCTGTGGAAAAGCTGGATATAAAACCCGGAGACAGAATATATGCGGTCATTAAATCGACAGAGGTAATGGTTGCAAAAACAGTCGGTGAAAAGGAAGGGAAAGAGTCAATTTGAAAAAAAGTATTTTTCTCACTTAAGAAGAGATAAGAAGAAAGAAGAAGCAAATCGCACCATTCCGGCTTGATTAAATTTTTAAACCGGAAGGCGCAACTGATTGCTATTCATAGCTTATTGCTTTTCATAGCTGATAGCCATTATACATCTCTTTTTTTATTCAATAAAGGTATTTTGCATGCAATTTATACTTTTGAGTTCTCTGAATCCGGATTGTTTTTTTCCAGAAAAATTTCCTTTTGATAGAAAGTTTCAGCTTTGCTCTTCACCCCCGGACTACCAGGACCGGGACTTTTGAGTTTCTTACTACTGTTTCTGCAACGCTTCCCATTAGAAACCTATCGAGCCCGGTTTTTCCGAGGGTACCCATTACTATCAGGTCAATGTCATTATTCTCAGCGAAATCGATAATCTCCTTACTTGGGTGCCCTTCCAAAAGGACCTCTTTTACCTCTACACCTGAGGCTTCCCCATACTCTTTAACTTTAGAGATCGCATTCTGTCCATCCTTTTTCAGGAGTTCATGCATTGTTTCCTTGCCGGCAGTCCAGCTTTGAGAAACAGACGATGTATCTACTACATGAAGAGCATGAACGGTGGCTCCGCAAAGTTTTGCAAGCTTAATACCGTAAGAAATGGCCTTCTGTGTATTCTCAGATCCATCTGTTGCAATCACTATATTTCGGGAAAAATCGCTTGTCATGTATTGTTCTCCATTTGCTTTACGCATAAATATCGATATGACAGAAAAGACTAATTCAGTTATTTCCAAAAAAAGGTTGTAGCCTTTGAAAAAAGACTACTTGTATAAACTTCAATCCTGTTTCTTCTTTCTTAACATAATAAAACAAGCGGCAAGGGCCACAAACGCGACACCTGTTCCAAGCTCAAATCCTGGGAGCTTACTTTTTTCAGCGGGCAGGACCTGTGTATCAATCTTAACACTGTCAGATATCTGATTGTGCCCTTCAGTATCTTCATAAAGGATTTGGCTATCTAAAGAATACGGCTTTGGGGTTGCAGTTTTGTCTACGGCCAGGTTAAAGGCTGCAACTGCGCTCTCTCCAGGTTTTAAGGTGCCGAGGAATGCCTGGTCATCGGTTGTGCTGAACGGGTCGCTTGCACTTAACCTGACAGTTGCGTCCTTTGCAGGTTCTTCACCTATGTTTTTATAGGTTACATAAAGCATTCCCCCTTTATCTGGGTAAAGGCTACCATTTATCTCTGTAACCTCAAAGTAAGGTTCTTTCTTGATCTGGATCATTATTACCTGGTTCTGAGTATTATTCTCGTACCAGACGCCTGCGCCCTGGTTAGTTACAAGACCGGTGGCTGCATCAAGGTTGTCTCCGCTTACCTGCACATTGCTCTGGTATTTATACGAAAGTTCCAGGTTCAGGGGGTATGTGCCTGAAGGTGCGTTTTTACTGATTTCGATAGTAAATTTCGTTGGGGTGAGCTTTGTTTCCCCTGCTGAAGGGTGCCTGCTTCCTGAGGGCCGGATTTTACGGTTATATTCGAGTTATCTGACGTAAGAGTTACAAGGATACCGACAGCTGTCACAGCTTGGGTTTCATATTTCATTTCCGTCTGCTGCAGCACGGTATCGACTGATGTGTCAGCATCTTTTTCCGATTTGAAACCACTGATCACTCCCTTATTCATAAGTCCGATATTCAGGGTAACAGTATCTCCTCTGGAATACTCGTTATCTCCAATCAGAGCGGCATTTATATCTGGCCCTCCGGAGACGCTATAGAAATTTTTGCCGAAATCAAAACTTTCGGGTAATGCTGCCTGTACAGGCATGATCGCAAGCAATAACATAAAAAAAGTTGCAATCGCAAAAATACTTCCTTTTTTAATCATTCTCATCACCTGATTCATTCTCACTATATTTTTTCCTGTTACGGAGCACCTTTACAATCTGGTAGATAACAACAAGAGCCAGTAATATACAGACTATTGCAGTTGTACTGAATTTGGATTCGGATTTTTCAATTGGCATGTACACTTTCATATTTTCGAAAAACTTGGTTTTCCCTTCATTGTCAATGTACCTTACTTCACTGTCAATACCATAATTCTTAACCACCGCATCGGATGCAGCCAAAATTTCAAATGATGCCGTCTGGCTTTCTCCAGGACCGACTGTTCCAAGCTTGAAAGTTGACGTGCTGGTACTGAGAGGTTTCATGACAACAATCTTGGCCTGAGAATCTTGAGCTGCAGTTTCCCCAAGGTTCGTATAAGTAACGTTTATCAAACTTGTTGAACCTTGTTTCAGACTGCCCGAGATCTTGCTTACCTCGAACCTCGACTCTTTTTTAATAGAAATATGGAGAGGGAGGGTAATGTTTCGTGTAGAGTATTCCTGCGTGAACGCCACGGTATCAGAAGTTAGTCCAATGTCTATCGCGTTTGGAGTATTTGTCCGGACATTGCTCTGATATTGATAAGTAACGGGAAGTTTCAGGTCGTACTCTCCTGCAGGGGTATAATCATCAATGCGTATCGTGAACTTGATGGGTTGAATATGTCCAGTCTCAAGTTCATCCTCTGTCTGGGGGGTTGTTGTGGATTCGACATGAATATAATCAGATCCGGAGATCAGGTCTGCTTTGATGCCTTTGGCAGTTGTACAATCCTTTTCTGTGCTCATCTCGGCAAGAGCAATAGACTCTTCTTTGGAATCCGGGATAAGGGCCTGATTTGCATACAGCCGCTTGAAACCTTCAATTACACCTTTGTTTACAAGTACTACCTGAAGGTCTGCAACTTCTCCTCTTTGGAACTCTGGATCTCCCACGATAGAGGCATCAATGGCTGGCCCTCCATAGCTCTTGTAATAGTCCACTGTATACCCATTGCCCGGGATCAGTAAATCTCCTCCACTGTTATCATCGGCTCCAAAAGCCAGAGATACGGTTATTGAGAGAACTGATAGGAGAACTGCAATTGAAACAAATGTTGTTACTAATCTCTGTGATGCGTAATTCTGGGGTTTGCTCATTGAATATCAGCCCCCGGGATTTTTTTTGATTTATTATTTGGTGCCTGCGTTGCTCTCTTCTTTTCCCTCCACGAGTCAAGTAATATGATAAGCGGTGGGAATACTGTGAAGGTTGAAACCAGGACAAGCAAAATATCAATAACTGTCACCATTCCAAAGTTGCTGGTTAGAGGAAAAGGAGATGCGATCAAAGCTGCAAACCCGAAAACAACAGTGGCTCCCGAGGCAATAAGAGCCGCTCCTATGCTTGCAGCTGTCTTATGTATAGCTTCAAGAGGACTGGCTCCTTCATCCTTTTCTTCGAAGTATCTTTCCATCATAAGAATTGAGTATTCACATCCTATTCCAAGGATCAAAGCGCCCAGGGTTGCGGTCATGGGAGTGTAGTCGAGGTTCAGGGACTTCATAACCAAACCGGACCAGCCTGTTACCATAAACATCGGGATAATCGGAACAAGGGCTTTTAGCCAGTCCCTATATACTACTAATAGATCGCCCAATACCAGGAAAAGCCCGATATAGGTCATTTCAATCCTTCCGCTAGTAAGAGCGCCTATAACCTCGGTGTAGACCACAGAGCTCCCAGTAATAGTTACTGTGGTTCCTGGAGGGGCTTGCATCCACTGAATATCCTGTTTTATAATATTGGTCAAATCTCGAATCCCTGTGATCTTTAAATCTTTATTGGCATTTCCAATATTGAAATTTAAGAGAAGCATATTTTTGCCGTAAAGATATTTTGATTTCTGAGATTCCGGAATTTTTCCATAAATCGCTTCAATGTCATCACGACTATCCGGGATTGTGCCACCGTTATATTGTTTTACAAGAGTTACAATACTTGAAGCACTGTAAATATAAGCTCTGTGAGTTTCATGTTCGCTGAATTTGTCTATCCACTTTATATTCACAGGGTCAGCATTATCGTTAACCTTTATAATAAGATTAAGTTGATCGGTTCCACCCATGATATCCTTCAGATGGTACAGATCTTGAAGAGCCGGCATATCTTGGGGAACAAAGGATTTTGTATCGGTCTGGACGCCTACCGACTCATCGGCAATGAGGCCTCCAATGCAGAGTAGAGTTGCAATTCCTATTACAATCGAATCATACTTTATTGCAAAATATGTGAGCTTTGTTATGAAATCTCCTATAAACCGCGTTTTTGGTTTCTTGGGAGAGGCGTCTTTGGGAGAGACATTTTCTACGTCTGTTTTTGGAGATTTTAATTTGCTCCTGAATTTCTTCAACATACCTCTTTCCGAGATACTATCAAAGAGAGAAACGGTTATTACACCAACAAAGAGTGCTGCAAGATAGCACATTATTATGCCTATCGTAAGAAGTTTTCCAAAATCCCGAATCATTGGAACCGTGGATGTAAATAAGGAAAAGAAACCAAGACCAGTCATAGTAAGGGCTATAAGTACAGCAGGTCCTGTGTGTTTTACCGTTCTTATAATAGCTTTAGATTTATTTCCTTCTTTATGCAGTTCTTCTTCCATCCTGTTATGGAACTGGATTGCATAATCGATGCCAAGTCCTATCAATACAGGGAAAGCTGACATAGAAACCATGGAGAGTGGAATTCCCAGAAAGCCCATGGCTCCGAAAGTGTATATTATTCCAAGCAGAACTATAGGTAAAGGCAGCCATCTCCATCGGACATGCCCGAAAACAAGACCGAGCACAATGAGCATAAAAAAGGCAGGTCGAATAACAGGACGAGATTACTCTCGTCCCGTCTTCTAGGAACCGGACTTGACAGTTTCCCGTCATCCGGCTCGAGCCACTACTACCCTTTCGGG
>JADGNM010000212.1 GCA_017883485.1 Methanosarcina sp. | reverse complement strand
TCAGAATTCGGGAAATTGTTGCTTTGGATATCAAAACACCCATATTTTCCATAATCTCAGAGATTTTGGGTTCTGAGACATTGGCAACATGGTAAAGAGAGATTATATGAGTCCTGAGTCTAGGTCCAAATTCGCCTTTGATACCATCTGGCAATTTACCTGAATATGTTTTACCTTCCGAAGGAGAATAAAAAATCTCTAACTCGTAGTTGGTATTGTACGGTTCCACAATGATATCTCTAATTAATACGTAACGATAACCTTTAAAAACCGCATCATCAGGTAAACTAGACTTATCAACTTTGCAGGTTTCAGTATGATGGATCTCTATTTTATCCTTCCTTGAATTTGAATTTCTCGTTTTTCGTGAGTTTAGTTCTTTTCTTTCATTTTCAGAAGAGATATCATCATTCTTTTTCGAACCACGAATTTTAGGTTTTGTTTGTTCACCTTTGAGCAAGTTGATTTCATCTCGAAGCTTCTGCCTATCTGCGTTTACAGCATAGAGCTCTCTGCTCAGTATTTCAATAATAGCAAAGAGAGTACGAAAAGCTTTGGCATATCTTTCGTTCTCAATTTCATCAGGATTAATGCCAAGAGATGCCAATGTTTGTTTAAGAACTTTGATATCCATCTTAATCGCCAAAAAGTTAATGCGTATAAAATAGAGCCAATATTATATTTTATTTACGATAGTATCCATGAAAATTAAAGAGGATACCATTTTTCCTTTAATGAGTAATATTTGAGGTTCTGTCAAGTTTTCTTCACCTAACCATCAAAATATGCTGCAAAAATCGTCATCTGATATGCAAAGTTTAGACTATTTGGTTGCTGCTGATGTGTATAACCTGCAACACATTCTATTATTGCCGCTGCTTCTTCTTTTTTGCCGGTGACCGCCCGATATCTGCTCACAACGTGAGCATTCGGGCGTGGAGGGAAGTTTTTAATGTGCTGTATTGAAGTTATTACAGTTTTCGGATAGGTTCTAAGGTATAGACGTTTTTTACCTTCGAAACTACCTGAGGAGGTAGTAAAAGAGCTTAAAAAATTGAACTGCGCTACTGAAGTCCGTAGTGTTTTATGTTCCAATCTGCAAGAGCCTGGATTTTCTTGATTTCCTCTTCGCTGCCTTCCATGGTGAAGAGATGTTTGAACCGTTTTTGAGTTCTCAGGTATTCTTCTACCGGCCTTGCGTCCTTGATTTTCCTGACCTGCGTGATTTCCCCGTTTTCTATTTCGTACATCGGCCAGAGGCAGGTCTCGACTGCGAGTCTGGCAATTTCCAGAGTCTTTGAGGTGTCAAAGCCCCAGCCTGTTGTACAGGGGGCATGGGCGTGGATGTAGGTTGGCCCTACTATTTCCGTGGCTTTTTTCACCTTACGGATCATATCTCTTGAATAGCCAATTGAGGTTGTGGCTATATATGGAGAGCCGTGGGCTGCAATAATTGCAGGCATGTCCTTCTTATGGAGTGGGTTTCCGAAGGAAAATTTTCCAGCCGGAGTAGTCGTGGTGCTGGCATCGTAAGGAGTCCCACTGCTGCACTGCACTCCTGTGTTCATATAAGCTTCGTTGTCCATACAGACATAGGTAAAGTCATGACCCCGCTCAAACGCACCTGAGAGAGCACCGAACCCTATATCCATGGTAGCACCGTCGCCTGCGATTACTAAAACCTTGATATCATTCTTTTTGCCAAGAGCCTTCAGGGCAGCTTCAATACCTGAAGCCACAGAAGCACCATTCTCAAAGAGAGAGTGAATCCAGGGAACCTGCCAGGAGGACAATGGGTAAGGCGAAGTTGTGACTTCAAGACATCCAGTTGGGTTAACGACAATGCAGTTCGGGCCTGCACCCATCAGCATGAATTTTGCAGCAAAAATATCACAGCAGCCGGGACAGGCACTGTGCCCTGAGGTAAAATAGACTTGCAGAACGCGTTTGGCCATAGCAATTCCTCCTTGAGATCCGGGAACTTGCTTTCAACCTTAAGTGCTACAAACATCCGTAGTGCAAGTATCATCTCTGCACTCTTTTATTACCTTAAGTTCGAACCCGCATCCTTCGCAAATGAGAACCTGACCTTCTTTTAATTCGCTGCAGTTCATTTCATGTCACCTCAATATGTTTAATAGAAAAAGTATGCAGCTTAGGTTCAAATTGCTTTTGAAACAATGATTCTGAAGATTATTCTACAAATCGAGTCTTGTTATTTTTATAAGTTTTATTGTTGAAGGTAGCAGGCAGAAAGACTGAAGAAAATTGCAACTGCAAGCAATCCCAGAGTAGTTTTGAATTCAGGAATTCGTAGCAAACCAGCACTCAAATGGAAAATAAAGTTTCTTGAAGCTAAGCCCTGATTATAAAAATTTTTTTCAGAAACTTAATTTCCAAAAATATATACGTCTATTCAGTGGTTTAATAAGAACGATAAGAGAAATCGATGAATAATTTTGAGAAGGCGTCCACTAACGATAAAATGGCTTTTATAATAGCCGACGAAGACTTCACAGTACCTCTGATATGAAAGGATTACCATGATAGAGAAAGAACTCATAGAATCCGGAAGCATGAAAATAGAATGGGCAAGAAATCATATGCCTGTACTTGCGATCATCAGGGAGAAATTTGAGAAAGAAAAACCCCTGAAAGGGCTGAAGGTAGGAATGGCCCTTCACGTAGAAGCAAAAACCGCAGTCCTTGTAGAGACTCTAGCTGCAGGCGGTGCAAAGGTATGCATTACTGGATGCAATCCTCTTAGTACTCAGGACGATGTGGCAAGAGCCCTCGATACCCGTGAGAACATAAGTTGTTTTGCAAAATATGGACTTAGCACCAGCGAATATTATGAAGCGATAGGTAGAGTCCTTAACTGTGGACCTGATATCACAATCGATGACGGAGCAGACCTTATATTTAAGCTTCATAAAGAAAGGACCGATCTGCTTCCGAATATCCTGGGAGGTTGCGAGGAAACAACCACAGGAGTTCACAGGCTTCGTGCCATGGAGAAGGAAGGAGCTCTGAAAATGCCTGTGATCGCTGTAAATGACGCTATGACCAAATACCTTTTTGACAACCGCTATGGGACAGGACAGTCAACCTGGGACGGAATTAACAGGACCACGAATCTCCTGGTTGCAGGCAAAAACGTTGTCGTCGCAGGCTATGGCTGGTGTGGGCGTGGGGTTACAATGCGGGCTGCAGGCCTTGGAGCAAGTGTAATCGTTACTGAAATTGATCCTATCAGAGCCCTTGAAGCCAGGATGGACGGGTACAGGGTCATGAAAATGGCAGAAGCCGCAAAGTTAGGGGATATCTTTGTTACTACTACCGGAAACCGCGATATCCTTACAGCTGAACATTTCCAGGTTATGAAGGATGGAGCAATTCTTGCAAACTCCGGACACTTCAATGTGGAAATAGATATGGAATCCCTTGCTTCTCTTGCAAAATCAGTTCGAACCGTCAGGCAAAATATAAAAGAATACGATATTGGCAACCGGCGTATCAATGTTCTAGCTGAAGGAAGACTTGTCAATTTGGCTGCAGGTGACGGACACCCTGCTGAGGTCATGGATATGAGCTTTGCAAATCAGGCTCTCTGTGTACGCTACATTGCTGAAAACAAACTCCTGAATGGAGTCCACAAAGTGCCTTATGTACTAGATACGTATGTGGCAAAGATGAAACTTGAGTCAATGGATATAAGCATTGATGAACTCACGTCGGCGCAAGAGTTTTATATTAGCAGCTGGGAGTATGGGACATAATTTAGAAATGAAACTACATAAAATATTTTTAATAATCTTAAAAATTATTGTTTCGCCGGATTCAAAAGTTATATCTGGGAAAATCATCGAGATACAGGTTCCCCCAATCCCTCAGCACTGAGAGCCGAAAAATAGAAGTGCTTATAGGATAAACTAATACACGTTATTTGGGGGTAAAAATTATGGCAGACGCTTTGAGTGTATTACCATCTATATGTGCATATCCTGACGATAAATGTGAAAATCTTCAAATTGAAGTAGTCCTTCCGGGAGTCGAAAAGAAAGATATTTCTTTTAAGATTTCCGAAAGCGGCTTTTATGTAAAAGCTAGAAAAGAAGGAGTTAATTATATGGGCAGTTATTCTATCGACTGCTCGGTAATTCCAGAAAAGACAGTAGCTACATACTCAAATGGTATACTTAAAGTTACAGTACCTTATCGACAGCCTTTAGAAAAATTAGTTGATGTTAAAATCGAGTAAGGTAATGCTAGCATGGAAGCATATCCAAAAAAGGATAGTAAATAAGAGAAAATCGAGGACTAGTGTATCGATTCCAAAATAAATCCATCATGTAAGTAAGAATTTATTGATCATGGATAAAATAAGAAGTTCAAGGTTGTGAGCGTATTTTGGAATCGAAGCACTAGAAATCGAGAGCTGGTAACTGATTTTGAAGTTATCTCTCCTTTTTTAGGCTAATAACTCTCGATTTCCCTCCTTTTATGATATTAGGGTGCGATTAAGGGTTCTATAAAGTAATCGGTTGATGGAACAAAATCAGATATATCAGGCACTCCTATTGGAATTGAAATGTCGCACGATAACGTTTATTCTTGATATTTCTTCTATTATCTTCAGGATAGCATATTATCAACCGATGACTTTACAGTATACTCATTTTGTCACACTTTCTTCACGACTTTCCGGTGTAACTGAAAACCAGCGTACGCTTCGAAGTGGAATATGCCGGTTTTTGCCTTCATTCAACCTCAGCCACAGAAGATCTAAACCAAATCTAACTTCTATACACTCGAATGACTCATAATAGCCATCCATCCACCTAACGTTTACTTTAATATTATTCATATACTCGAGTCTCCTTATCGCATTATTCAACTTTTAAGTCTCTTTTCACCATTTCAAGTGGCAATTTATTAGTCACTTCTCAGATGTTGATGCGACGCATATAACATTTTTCAAATGTTACGTTGGAAAATCAAATTCAGAGACGATGAAGTAGCGAGTATAATGAAAATATGAGAAGCTGTCTTGCAGTCTCTTAGAGAAACCAGCAATTCCCTGAACCCAAAATATATGCAACTGATGCTAGTGTCGAGTCAATCCTCAAGTGTCGGATAAAGACGTGATAATTTTATCCTGGCATCATCTGTTGTGAATTGCCAATTAACCTTCGAATTTTTGTT
>JADGNM010000211.1 GCA_017883485.1 Methanosarcina sp. | reverse complement strand
TAATCTTGAGATATTGGATATTTTTAAAGGCATATTTAACAAAATAACACATTTGTGTCGTGAATTTGTACAAAAATGCCATAATTCGGAATGTGGGTTATAACGTATTTCTTCTTTATTAGAGTTTTTAACCTTTTATTTAGGACTTGAAATCCTAAAAGCTTTTTTCGGATGAAACCTGCGGAAAATATCCCGGGCACGGGAATTCAAAGGCACGTTTACCCTCTAAAAATGCGCTTTCCAAGCATGATAGATATTCGCATACTTGAGTAGCCTTTTCAATTTTTCTTAAAGTTCCAGTTCAAATGTTAACTGAGTTCGTTAATAAAGTGTATTTACTCAGTTATAATGCTTGTGAGACCAGATATTTCCGGTATTTAAAGTCGGATTTTTCTTTTTCATGGAAGAATGCTGCTTTCCACAGTTTTACTGTATCTGTTTTTGAGGCTGCATTCCAATGGTCTCGCAGTCATCCGCACATAACTCCCAAAAATTCCGAAAAAGCCATTTTACTTTCAATAAGCCCTGCCAATCAATATTATACTTTGTTACACTAATACTCATTCATTATGGTATATATTAGACAGCTCCATACAACTCAATGGATAATAGCTTAGGATAACAGGTTATGAATAACAGCTTGATAGATAAAGTTTTATGCGGGTACAAAAATGACACAGAAAAGCTGCTTAACTTTATCTTCATGAATTCTACCTGTTACCCTCAATCTCTGGACTTTGTCTCGATTTTGGCTCGAAGACTTTATGGTTCTGGAGAAATTTTTCAGTGACTCTTTTGATTGTGCCTGAAGTTCCAAGTATATGCAAAGTTGCCCTTTTCCCGTTAATCCGTGTGAGGGCTGCCATGGAAGCTCTTGTTTCCTTTAACCTGGTATGTGCACACTGGATTATGCCTTTGCAGTCTTCAAAACCCAGCACCTTAATATCACATTCACTTGCAACGACATCCCCGAGCAGGGCAGAAGCAGAAGACATAACCTCCTTTATCAGATCGTTCCTGTTTGCAGGTACCTCACAAATCAGTTCAAAGGCCAGATAACGTTTTTTCAGACGAAGAGAAGGAAGCAGGCGTTTCAAAAGTAATCCACCTCCTCAAGCACTTCCACACCCTCCCTTATATACCCGTTCCTAGGACGTTTTCTGAAAATAATTTTCTCGGGCACGGTACTCATAGCGTCAATGGCTTCATCTTCTTCAAGCCCGCAGATCTCAGCCAGGGCAAGTGCATCCATTGGAGCGCGGAGATCAAAACAGGACATAGCGTCGCTTGAAAGGACAAGAGAAACCTCATATTTCCTGGCAAGATCGAGGTTAGCCCTGAGATCCGATAACAGACGGATACGTCTTGAACCTCTTGAATTAAGGAGAGGTCTCAGTGTCAGACCTACTGCAACTCCATTTTCAGATGCTGCTTTTGCCAGCACCTGATTTAGCCCGCTGCTCTTATCGAAAGCCGGATGGTTCAGAATATCCACTCTAGGATTTTCCAGTGCAGCCCGGTTGATAGTTTCAGAGCCACCATGCACGATCAGGATATCTACGGATTTCCGAAATTTTCCGATCAACCCGTGAAGTTTCGAGGGATTTTCTTCCACAAGCTCAATTCCCTTGAAGATCTCAAATCCTTCGGGAAGGCTCAGTACGGGCCATGATTGAGGCAGCTTATCCGAGTGGTTTGCAAGTGCAATCCCGCCATACCCGAAATATCCTGCAAGCGCAGCGAGTTCCGGGGCAGTGTTATCTCCATCGGGAACTGCATGAACACAAAAATCGTAAAATTTAGGTTTTCCCAAACAACTCCTCCACTATGGCTCCGGCTTTTTCCCTGTTCTTCGGATAGATCTCGATCTTGACTTTTGCAATAACCGCGTCCGAGGAATCAGTCAGCTTAACCTGCTGCAGGTATGCAGCCTGCTTATCAAAGCGGAGATAGAAGACCTGGTCATCGTCCAGCCTTTCAGGCATTTCCTCCCTGAGCCGTTCCACATCTTTTTCGGAAAACCTTTCCCGGACAAAATGGGCAAAACCCAGACAGTCTACCTTTTTTTTAAGCTGCACGCTCAGGATGGTAATGGGATTCCCATGGTGCCCTTCAGCCTGAATTTCTTCAATTAGCTTACTGTCTTCCCGAACGCCGGCACCTAATAAAAAAAAGTCCAGAGCCGCCCTGACTCTGGATATATCTTCGGTTGCGTGAGCGATTGCATGCAATGTTACGTAATGAATCACTTACCTCGACTCTTATGTGCACGGATACTTGGCCTGGTTTTCTCAGTACCCTTGCCGCGTGTGGACAGACCTCTGCCCTTTCGGCCAGCACTGGTTTTACCTCTTGTGGTTCTGCCCCTGATAGACGGGTCGCAGATCCAGTTCAGGTTCTTGTCGCTCTTTATTACAGGATGGTGCGGATCTACAAGGATGACTTCGTACCATTTGTGTTTTCCATCCTCACCTACCCAGTAAGAATTCAGGACCTCAAGGTTCGGGTATTTGCGGTCCGCACGGCCCTCAGCAATCCTCTGGATGCTCATTCCGCCTGAGACCTTATTCTTCCCCATTTTCTGGGTTCTTCTTCCACGGTTGGGCCTTACTTGACCAAGCCCTCCGCGGCGCACCTTTACCCTGACGACGACAATACCCTGTTTGGCTTTGTATCCAAGAGAGCGTGCCCTGTCAATTCTTGTGGGTCTTTCTATTCTGGTCACGGATCCCTGCTTTCTCCAGACCTGCAAGCGCTCCCAGCGGAGCTCGTTTACGTAAGTCTCATCAGGGTTTTTCCATGCATCACGTATGTATCCGTAAAAAGATTTTACCAATTATAACACCAAGTTTCACTTTTTGCTTCACGGTTCAGCCCTGCCTGCAAGGCCACATTCCAACGGGATCGAATCCCGAAAATGAAACATGCGATAAACTGAATCATTTGATTTAAAGCTTTGCTCATGCAAAGGCTCTTGAAACAAAAATCCGCAAAAAACCGGGAAAAAGTGGAAATAAGGGAAAAGTTTAGTATTTTGCTGGAACACTTTATTAGTGCGAATTAACTCGGAGCCTATCTCAAAAAGTGTCACGTTCTGCTCGGATAGGCTCTAAGTCAGTTATCATATTCAAATTTTTGCAGAAAAATTGGAATTTACACTAAAAGTTGACTTTTGAAAATCTCCAGGGCTTATTGGTAAAGCGAAATAAAAAGTTGAACCGTAGCCAAGTTCAGATTCTACCCAGATACGTCCACCATGTCGCTCTACAATTTTCTTACAAATTGCAAGCCCTATTCCTGTTCCAGGGTATTCTTCCTTTTTATGCAGCCTTTTAAAAACTTCAAAGATTTTCTCCGAATATTGCGGGTCAATTCCAATTCCGTTATCCTGGACTGAAAATACCCATTCACTCGCTTTTTTCTCAACAGAAATATGAATTCTTGGTGCTTCTTTACCATGGAATTTTATTCCGTTGATGATAAGGTTCTGAAATACCTGAAACAACTGAGTATAATCTGCCATTACCTCAGGCAAAGGATCGTGAGACACAGAAGCTTTGTTCTCTTTTATGTATAATTCTAAATTAGATAATGCCTGATTCAAAAGGAGCTCACAATCCGTGGGTTCAGGTTCTCTGGCTCTTGTAGTCACTCGAGAGAGCTCTAACAGGTCATTTATTAAGTTTTGCATACGGAAAGCCCCCTCAACAGAAAAGTGTATGTATTTGTCAGCTTTATCATCAAGTTTGCCTTCATATCTCCTTTGTAAAAGCTGCAGATAACTTGCTACCATTCTTAAGGGCTCTTGCAAGTCGTGAGATGAAACGTAAGCGAATTGTTCTAATTCAGCATTTGAACGGGCAAGTTCCTCTAATTTCAATTTTAAAATTTCTTCTGTTTTTTTCCTCTCGGTGATATCGGTGAGCATGCTCAGAGAGCCCATAAACTTGCCATCATCATCAAAAAGAGATTTAGCACTCGTAATTGCCCATAAGGATGATCCATCCTTACATATTAATTTCAATTCGTAGCTTTCATCGATACCCTGCCGCCTCTTTTCCTGATTCAGCTTAAAGATAGCCTTACTTTCTTCACTGATGAAGTCCCATACCGGTCTGCCAAGACCTTCTTCTAGAGTGTATCCGAGCATCTCTGCCAATTTCTTATTGGCAAAAATGACTCTGGTCTCTTCGTCAATTACCAATATACCTTCGTTGGCTGTCTCTACGATGTTGCGGTACTTTTTTTCACTTTCCCGAAGTTTTTCTTCGTATCTTTTTCTTTCGGTTATGTCTCTGGAAATGAACGAGATAGCAGTCAGCCTTCCATGGATATCAAAAACCGGAGAAAGAGTTATTGAAACATTTATTATCTTTCCGTCCTTTCTTTCCCTTAAAGTATCGTGTTGGTGGATTTTTTCTCCCTGTTTAATCAATTCAATCAATTTTATCGTTTCTTTGACTAAGTGAGGTGGTGCCACGGTGGATACAGACTTCCCCAAAATGTCTTCCTCCGAATAACCATAAACCTGTTCTGCTCCTTTATTCCAGCTTGCAATAATACCACTAAGGGACATTGTTCCAATAGCATCATTTGATGACTCCACAGCACTCGCCAGGATCTGAATTTTCTCTTCTGCTTTCTTACGTTCGGTAATATCGCGTGCTGCAGCAAAGACACCAATAACCTCACCGGACTCATCCTTAAAAACTGAAGCGTTGAATAAGACAGGTGTTGTGCTTCCGTTCCGGTGCAGGATTTCAAGTATATAATCAGACACAAACCCTTCCTTGAACGCTTCTTGATATCCTTCTCTAGCTTTCTCAGGCTCCGTGAAATAGTTCGTAAGGTCTGTACCAATAAGCTCATCCCTTGAGTAACCGGTAACATACTCCATAGAAGTATTTAAATCAGTAATTTTGCCATCATGCCCAATAGTTACCAGCGGGTCCAGGCTAGCTTCAATCAGACTGCGGTTATAAATATTCGATAACCTTAGAATTTCTTTAGCCTTGATGCTTTCAGTAATATCTCTGGCAATACATGAAACAGCCATAAACTTTCCGAACATGTCAAAGATAGGAGAAAGAGTAACTGAAACGCTTATTATTGTACCATCGTAACTATTCAGGTATCCTTGAAAGGTCCAAACTTTTTCCGGAACGGGGAAAATTGTATATAAAATGAGTTATTTTTATCCTTTATGAAACGTGAAG
>JADGNM010000210.1 GCA_017883485.1 Methanosarcina sp. | reverse complement strand
GTCTTGTCATAGAACACTAAACAATTCCAAGATAACGGCGGGCGGCCCTTGCATACCCCATCCTTTAGGTTGGGGTGGCCGCCCGCAATTTGATTTTAAAACAATGCTTAAATATTGAGTTTAAATCTATATCAACTTTTTTTATCTGTATTTTGCCAGTTATCTCAAAGATGACAAAAGCGGGCAGGATTATTAAAAAAAACATGGCATCGAGCTAAATAATCCGGAAAACGGGGTAGCCCAATTCTTCCGGCCTTGAGAGAAAAAGTTTGCAGCTCTTTTTAACAAAAAAAATAATACTTTATCGGAATCCAAATTCAATTTTAGAAAGCAATTAAAGAATAAAATAAATAAATATTGCTGAGAAAAGCTTCATTACTAAATTGATTCTATATTTTCCTTTTTTTAGCTAAGTATTCTTTTATTATTAAAAGCCAATTAGGGATGACTGCTTCAATCCTTCTTGAGCAGTTGGCGATCAGATGTCCCCACATGACGTCCTAAAGCTGCATATGATGTATCCGGTGTATCATATGTAAAGGTAACAACCGGAGCATGAACATCGCCACCAATAAACAAACGTTCACATTGAAGAAGAAGAGTGAAGCAGTCAAAGAAAGAGATTAAACTCCATAAAAATGATGCATTATGCATATAGCAGATGCCTTAGCTTCATAAACATTTCGGACCACATCAGACCTAATTGGACCATATTTTCAGGTCTAATTAGGTCATACATATCGTAGCAGTGATTATAAATTAAATAAGTTATGAACTTACTATCAATTTTAAATCGTTTAACAATCTTCAACCAAATGGCAAAAACCATTCACCCAATACAAGGAAACTTTTATTTGAATGATAAGTACTATGGGCAAAGAGAAGATTTAAATCAAGCTGCCTCTTGAAAGGTTCAGCTATAACACAACTCACTTTTTAGGGGTTATTTATGACACTTACTGAAATTATAAATTCCTTTAAAACTAAGTTTAATCCTTCTAAAATTATGAATCCGCTCGAAAGAGCTACAGATCTCTACGAAGGACATGGAAATGGTTCCGAGGGAAATGACTTTGGGGGGAATCCAAAAGATAACCCGTACATTAATTCAGTCAATAATCCAGTTGAAAGTTCTGGCGCAGTAAGGGTCTCTCAGAACGGAGAAGAACCCTTTATCAGGTTGACCGATGTCTGGAAAATCTACCAGATGGGAGAGGTTGATTTTGCAGCCCTCAAAGGAATAAACCTTGAGATTTACGAAGGAGAGTTCCTTGTGGTCCTTGGCCCTAGCGGAAGCGGCAAAAGTACGCTGATGAACCTCATTGGCTGCCTTGACATGCCCTCAAAAGGCACAGTCTTTCTTGACTCAAAGGACATCTCAGGGCTGCAAGAGTCGGAGCTTGCCTGGATCCGGGGGCAGATGATAGGGTTCATCTTTCAGAGCTTCAATCTTATTCCCACTCTGAACACCCAGGAAAATGTGCTACTGCCTATGGAGTTCCAGGAAGAAGATGCGCGAAAAGCCCGAGAAAAGGCTGATTATTTACTTGAAATAGTTGGACTGTCGGACAAAAAACAAAACCTGCCTTCTCAACTCTCAGGCGGGCAGAGGCAAAGAGTTGCAATAGCCCGTTCGCTGGCTGTAAACCCGCCAATAATCCTGGCCGATGAGCCACAGGAAACCTTGATAGTAAAACTGGAGGTTATATCCTTGAATTTCTGGATAAATTGCATGCAAAGGAAGGCAAGACGATCATCATTGTTACCCATGACCTGGAAATCGTAAAACATGCAACAAGGATTATGTATCTCAAAGATGGTGAGATAGAAAAAATTGAAAATCACAAGAAAAACGAATTGGAGGAAAATAAATGAATAAATTCTCTTTTCTAACACTCTTATCACTATTTACAGTATTCATATGCCTGGGAGCCGGAACAGCTTTTGGTGCAAGCGGCTTGATAGATTCTTCAGCACTGCAGGTAAACCTGACTAATCAAAACCCGGATGCTGCTCGCCCAGGAGAGCCGGTTGAACTTACTCTCAGCGTGCAAAATATAGGAAGTAATGACCTGAAAGATGTTACTGTTACAGTCGCACCTAAATACCCTTTCAGCCAGCTTTCTGGAGAAGCCCTTGGACAGAGTATACCCTACCTTAATGCGCGGCAAGATAATAGTGATGCCGCTGTCCTTAAGTTCAAACTCATGACAGATGCAAACGCTGCTGAAGGCACGTATGATCTTGATATCACCACCACTGCAAAAGCAGACCAATCCTCATCAAACACAATTACTACTACGAAAACTATTCATATCGAGGTCAGGGGTAAAGAATACGCCCAGATTGTGACCATAAACAAGGCAAGTATTGATCTGGGAAAGGAAGAGCCGCTCGAGTTCGTGATAACGAATACAGGAAACTCTCCTCTGAAAAACATGATCGTCTCCTGGAGAGATCCTAAAGGTGTGATTCTTCCGGTATACTCGGACAATACAAAGTACATCAAGTACCTTGAGCCCAATAAATCCGTAACTGTCGATTACTCTGTAATGGCAGACGTGAACGCCGATCCGGGGCTTTATACTCTTAATGTGAACCTTACTTTTGAAGACTATCAATCCAATACAAAGAGCATACAGACCACAGCAGGACTTTTCGTAGGTGGGGCAACTGACTTTGATGTGTCCTATTCGGAGAGTAGTCAAGGACAGACTTCCCTTTCAGTTGCAAACGTGGGCAACAACATGGCATATGCGGTAAAAGTATCGATTCCGGAACAGCGAGGTTACAGAGTAGGGGGAAGTTCTTCAACCATTGTGGGAAATCTTCAGAAAGGAGATTACACGATCGCTTCTTTTAATGTTACGAGCCCACAGGCTGCAGGTCAAGATTCAGAAACGTCACCCGATACCGCAATAACCGGTGCTGCCGGAGACAATGCAACCTCAGCTTCAATGAATGTAAATCCATTAAAAGTTCGGATTGAGTATACGGATGCGAAAGGAGACAGATTAACAGTTGACAAAGAGGTAGCAATCCCAGCTTCAGGATTTGGCTCTAGAAGCTTTTCAGGGCAGCGTGGTAACAAAAGCAGCGGTCTGAATTCAAGCCTGCCATACATTGTTGCACTGATAGTGATTGCAGGAGCAGGAATTTTCCTGTACCGCAAACGAAAACAGGGAGCAAAAAAGCCGAACACAAAAAATCCGTAAAATGACTCCAGTTCAAGAACGTTGAAGCATTGAAAAATAGCGAAACTGGAGGAGTGCTCAATTAGAAACATAACTTACCTGAAATTGGCCCTGAACATGCTTTTTCACAGCAAACTCAGGAGCTGGCTTACTATTATTGGAATTGTTATAGGAGTTGGAGCAGTAGTCGGGATTGTCTCCCTTGGGGATTCCATGCAGGCACAGGTGCAGAGCAGGCTTGCCTCCATGGACCTATCAAGTATAACCATAACTCCCGGGTACTCAAGAGCTCAGTCGGAAGGGCCCGGATTCGCCCGTTTCGGTGGCGGTACAACGACTGATGTCCATCTGACAGATCACGATATCGATGCCCTTCGAGGTGTAGAAGGTATAATGTATATTACCGGCCAGATTTCCGGCAGAGAGAACGTAAGCTACAATGGAGAAAGTGCAACCCTTTCAACCACAGGGGTAGACCCACAGGTCTGGAAGTACATGAACTCTCTTGAAGTAGGATCCGGGAGGCTACTCGAACCGGCAGATAATTATGTTGCGGTTATCGGGAACGGAGTTGCCAGTGGGATTTATGAAAAAGACATTGGAGTTAACCAGATTATAACGATCAATGGAAAGTCTGTGAGAGTTGCCGGAATTTTGAAAGAACAGGGTGGAGGCGAAGACAGGCAGATATACATGCCGATAGACGCAGCAGTAAATGTGATTACAGATGCGAAAAAAGACGTCTATGACTCCATCCAGGTAAAAGCCCAGAGCGTAGATGTGGTAGATACAGTGGGGACGGAGATTGAAAAGAAACTCATGATTTCCAGACACATCAATAAAAAAGATGATCAGGACTTCACCGTAACTACCTTAGTGTCGAGAGCTGAGAGTGTTACCAGCATGATTTCTTCGATGTCTCTCTTTTTGGGAGCCATTGCCGCGGTGTCGCTTATTGTAGGGGCTGTGGGAATTGCAAACACCATGTTTACCTCCGTCCTTGAAAAGACAAAGGAAATCGGGACAATGAAGGCTATAGGGGCAAAAAATAGGGATATCCTTATGATTTTCCTCTTTAATTCTGCAATGGTAGGTTTTGTTGGCGGCATCTTCGGAGTCATTCTGGGAGCTCTTCTTTCAGCTCTATTCCCAATGATCGGTGTGACAATGATGAGAGGAGGAGGAGGGACAAGCATATCGCTTTCTCCTAGCCTGATGGTTTCAGGACTTACTCTCGCTGTGATTATTGGTGTGATCTCTGGAGTAGTCCCTGCTTACAGGGCTTCAAAACTGAAACCTGTGGATGCTTTGAGATATGAGTGAAGAAATAACACTTCTGAAAGACCGTATTGGAATAGTTCGGGGAATATAACTGAACTAACATCCACATGAGTTCTTCCCAAAACATGATTTTACTTTATTATTGCTTCAACCAATACAGCTCCAGGTCGTTATTTCTCAGATTTTGTTATACAACTATCCGCTAAAGCATGTGGATTTTATCCCTTGGTTTCTTTAATGAGTTGATGTTTATCCAGTAAAGGTCACATACTTGTGTCTGGATCCAATTTTCCAGCAGAGTGAGTGTTGGTTCTCTAAAAGAATAAGTTTAGAAAAGGGGTTCATTTGAACATATGCATTCTAGTGAAACATCAACCAGCTATCGGGCACGACAAATTAACTCCCTGTATTTTTTAACAAATATGTTATATTATAATAACTCGTGAATAACTGCACTTTTTTAACTCATTCTTTTCATTAGGTTCTCTTTAGGATGCAAAAAGGACACCACACTGCCAAACAGAACTCAGGAGGAACAGATCACTGCAGAACTGTTGCCAGAAAAGCTGCAAATTTTTAAATTTTGTCCTCTTGAGCGAGCGCAATGAGCGAAAAGGATGGCGGGCTGCCGAAGAGTAACTCGGGTAGCGGAAGCTAGTGTCGCAACAATTTAATTATGGAACATAATACTTGGACATCTTCTCATCAGCATTCTTCTTCGTAAACTTCCAGTTTATTTTCTTTTTATTCTCA
>JADGNM010000209.1 GCA_017883485.1 Methanosarcina sp. | reverse complement strand
ACTTTGGGAATGGCTCTATAATTCCATTTCCCTAAATAAACATCAAAGAATATATCGGTAACAGAAATGCTTGAAATTATAGTTTCATCATTCCTAAGGAAGCTTTAAAAGGAAAACCCTATGCGATTGATTATAAAATAGTTTCAGTTGATGGGGAAGAGCGCATAGTCCATTCACAGGGTGAAGTTATTTTTGATGAGATAAATACCCCTATTCGAATGAAGGGGACAGTTCAGGATATTACGGAGCGTAAAAAGGCAGAAGAAGCTCTGGTAAATATTGAGATTGCACGTAAAAAGGAAATCCACCACAGAATTAAGAATAACCTTCAGGTAATTTCCTCCCTGCTGGATCTTCAGGCTGAAAAGTTCAAAAACAAAAAAGATATTAAGGATTCGGAAGTTCTGGAAGCCTTCAGGGAAAGCCAGGACAGAGTAATGTCCATTGCACTTATCCATGAGGAACTGCATGAAGGCGGAGAAGACAATACACTGAATTTCTCACTATACCTTGAGAAACTCGTTGAGAATCTTTTCCTTACATACAGGCTTGGAGTTACCTACGTCAGCTTAAATATAGATCTGGAAGAGGACCTTTTATTTGATATGGATACTGCAATCCCCTTGGGGATAATCATTAACGAACTTGTTTCCAATTCCCTCAAACATGCATTTTCAGGGAGAGATAAAGGAGAAATCCGAATCAAATTTTACCGTGAAAAAACTAGAGAATGTATAAATGGCATAGAAGAAAGCACAAACGAAGACTTTAGGAGTGACAGTTTTACTCTGACCGTTTCAGATGATGGGATAGGTATACCTGAGAGTCTTGATTGGGAAAATCTTGATAGTCTTGGCATACAGCTGGTAGCTTCCCTTATAGACCAGTTAGATGGGAAACTTGAACTGAAAAGGAATAATGGGACGGAGTTCACTATAAGATTCACAGTAATGGAAAAAAATAAACAAGCATCAGCGCCAGCCATACAGCAATTGCAGTCCGAACAGTAAAAATTAACACTTCATAACTAAACAAGATGCTTTTAATTTGTGTTTGAAAGGGTAATTAATTCGTGAGTTCACTATAGTTTAATAACGCTGTTTAAACAAGAAGCAAAGAGAAGGTTGAACAAGGGCGAAAGAGTTCTTGTTTCTGTAAACCCATAAATGCAAATATCCCGAAAAAATCCGCAACTACTACTCCGAAAGTTTTTGATATTTATTTACCTTTTTCGACATTTTTCCCCTTACAACAAGTACTGCTTTTCTCGAGTGCCTTACCACATTCTCAGCCACACTTCCCAGCAAAAATCTCCGAATTCCGGTTTTTCCGAGTGTGCCCATGACAATAAGGTCAATATCGTTTTTTTCGGCAAAATCGACAATCTCACGCGAAGGGCTTCCTTCAAGGATTACGGATTCTACCTCAACATTCTCGGCTCTTCCGGAGGTCTCAACATAAGCGTTCGCTTCTTTGCCTTCAGTCCTGAAGTAGTCCAGGAAAGTCATTTCCAATTCAGTATCTTTCGGATAGGTTATCGAGAACTCGTCATTTGCGATCACGTACACAGCATAAAGCTTTGCCTCGCTCAGCTTTGCGATTTCAATTGCTGTAGCAACAGCTCTCCTGACAAATTCCGAACCATCGGTTGCAACCATTATATTTCTGTAAATTTTACTATTCATACCTGACTTCCCTCTTTTCTTTTTAAGTTATCTATGTGAATAGAATAATGCCCCTAAAAGGGATAGCAGATCCTAAAATATATCTCCTATTGTGTGTTTAGGAGAAAATTTATAATTTCACCAATAAGCCACATTGATCATTGAAAGTTGATATTTTTGTCCAATTAAACAAAATAAAGTTGAAGTTGGATATTATCCAACTGTAAAGTTCAAAATGGTTCCGCGGCCAAAAAACGGATTTTCATGGATTTATGCTTTTTTCATCCTGTGAGTTCAGAGGTAGTTTCAGGGAGTTTTGTTCCGGGAATCTCTTCTAGCTCGTAAAAAACAAGAGCATGTGTTGGGCAGGCCTCAACACAGGCAGGAATGTCCCTGCCCTGGCAGAGGTCACATTTTACGCCTGCATCTGTTTGTCTGCTGATTACCCCACGATTGTAGGCCATAGAACTGGTCCAGCAGCCTATAACACGGATTAACCGATACAGAGGCAAAAAGCGGGGGCAGACCATGGAACAGGTCCAGCAATCCACGCAGCGGTCTGGATTATGGCTTACAATGCTGGTAACTTCGTCCTGGGAAAGAGCTTTTGTGGGACAAACCGAAACACATGGAGCATCTTCACAGTGGCGGCAGGTTATCGGAATTGAGATTTCAAGATTAGGTGAACAATCCACATAGATGCGCTTTTTCGGGGCCGGTTGTTCTCCTAAAGCCGAAAAGAGACTTTTGCTCTTAGAATGGGCAACAGCACAGGCAATCTCACAGGAGCGGCAGCCCAGGCAGCGCTCGGGCCGGATAATTAAATCTTTCATTGTAAATCACCTGTCTGAGTTCAAGCCCAGTGACTTCCTTTTTCCATCAATATGCTCAAGCATGAGGGCTGCGGCTTTGAATGGGTCAGGCTCAACCGCAAAGCTTGCTCCAACAACATTGTTTAAGTCTCTTGTCAGAAGGGCTGTTACTGCCTGGCTTCCAAGAACAGGTGGAACCGTGCCTAGGACGGTAAAAACGCCTGAAGAAACTACATAAGCCCCGATGCTTACTGCTTTTTCACTCATCCATTCAGGAGCTGCTCCTGCTACCGGGAGGTCGCTTATATCCATACCCAGGCGATTCGCAAGCACTGATGAAAGAACAAGGATGCGGCTTATGTCAACACAGGAACCCATGTGCAGGACCGGAGGTATACCAAGCGCTTTACAGACGGCTTTCAGCCCCTCGCCGGCAAGTTCGGATGCTTCGGGTACAAGGAGCCCGGCTTCGGCACATGCAATTGCGTTGCAGCCGGTTGTGACCACAAGCACATTGTTTTTTATCAGTTCCTTAACAAGGTTGACATGCCCGTAGTTATGCTTTATTTTTACATTATTGCATCCGACAACCGCGCCTACCCCCCAAACTGCCCCGCTTTTTATTGCCTCAATTAAAGGATCAGGGCTTCCACCAAGCGCATTGAGTATGGCTTCTGCACTAAAACCGACCATACACTCCTGCTTTTCTCTCGGGATATTTACCTTTTCTGGATTCCGGAAAGGGAAATTTTCGACGGCTACTCTTATAATTTCTTTAGCAGTTTCATATGCCTTCTCTTCATGAAATTCCATTCTTACAGTATTGGGGAAATCGGCTTTTGGAGAAGTGGATATGAATTTTGTGTGATAGCAACCTGAAAGTTCTCCAAGAGACGGCATAACGCACTGGACATCTACAACCATGGCTTCTACAGCTCCGGTAATCACTGCCAGTTCCTGCTGAAGGAATGTTCCTGCTATTGGAGTCCCGTGGCGCATCAGGGTTTCGTTTCCAGTACAGCAGATTCCGGCAACATTTATTCCTGCTGCACCCTTTTCCTGTGCAAGTTTAAGAAGCTCGGAATCTTCTGCGGCCTCTACAATCATTTCAGAGAGAATGGGTTCATGCCCGTGGACGATTACGTTCACCTTATCTCTGGAAAGTACCCCAAGATTAACAGTGCTCATCCTCGGTTGCGGTGTCCCGAAGAGTATGTCCTGGACGTCTGTTGCAATCATCGATCCCCCCCAGCCGTCCGATAGTCCTGTACGCAGTCCTTGCAGAAGGATATGGGTTGCATTGTTGTCTACACCCATATGGGTTCTGTGCATACATTCTACGATTTCTCTGTCAATTCCCCTGGGCACTATTCCGAGCTCGGTCCAGAGTTTGAGCCGCGGCTCCGGAGCCCGCATGGTACATAGGAGGGAGCCGGTCTGTTTTCCAAACTCAAGAAGCAGGGCGTCTGCGAGTTCGGATGCTACTTTCTCACGGTTTTTTCCCTCCGTAGGAATCCCATATTCCGAGGCAAGAGATAGTAGCTTTGCTTCGTCTTTTATCGCGTAACTTCCGGCTGCTCCTTCACTCATTTTCTTAAAGGCTAGCACTGCGTCTCTGGCATGGTCTGAATGAGCTGCTGCGCCTGCTGCAATCGTCCTCAGTAGATTTCTTGCAACTATAATGTCTGCAGTAGCGCCACATATTCCCTTCTCAGCGCCCTCCCCAAAGGGATCTATCCTGCAAGGGCCCATGTTACAATTCCGGCAGCAAACTCCAAGTTGCCCGAAACTGCACTGAGGAAGTTGTTTTTCATATCGATCCCAGGCAGTCTCTACCCCTTCTTGTTTAGCTTTCAGAAGTATGGTCTGGCTTGCAGGGTCAATGCTTTTCTCATATACTTTCTTAAGCATGGTTTCGCTGTCAGAGTCCATGCTTTTTTCATTTTCTTTCTGTTCCATTTCATATCCCACATTCTTCTTTTATGCTTTCTAAAATTTATCTAGAGTTTCGGTCTCGTAGTTTGAAGAGTAAATTCCGATACCCTCTGGCCTGAAATAATTTAATCTTGAGTTTTTATCTCTGGATTTTCTGCTATGGGGTTGTTAAAAAATAAATTTAGGTTTTCACTTTGGAAATGGCTCTATAATTTCATTTCCTCAAATAACCATCAAATACAATATCGGTAATAGAAATATTTTAAATTATATTTTCGTCATTCCTTAATATGTAAAAAAAGATCTCTCATTTTTCCTACTATAAAATAACCATTTTTTTGTTTATAGAATTCTAGTGCATTTGGACTCAATTTATTCATAACTTCATCTACGTTTTCACCTCTTACATACCAAAAAACAGTTTTCAGTTGTGTTTCTAATAACAATGGGCATATATCAAAATCAAGACCAGAATATCCAACTATTAATAAAGACTTATCTCTCACCATTTTAGCTAAAAGTTCTCTTTTCCAAGGATTTGAAAGTCCCTCGTGATGAAGTGCAAAAATAAGATTTTTGCCGTCTATATCAATATCCACACTACCATGTATTTTAAAATACAAATTGTTATCCAATAAGTTTATTTTCTTAAAGGCATCTTCCACAACAATTGGTTTAACATTAAAAACTTTTAATTGGTTATCCAAACAAGTATCATAATTTGGGGTAATAATTCCACTTATTTTTTTTCAATAAAAAATTCTGCTATATCCCACTTTCCGCAGATGTCTGTAAATTTTCACAATTTTTACTGATAT
>JADGNM010000208.1 GCA_017883485.1 Methanosarcina sp. | reverse complement strand
AAATATAAATCATAAAGGAGGAATAAAAGCAGGTTCGGGGATAGTTACGCATTCCTCCCACGATTGAAATCGCGGGTATCCTGCTTTGTTTTACATGAATAACTATTTATAAACAGGACGATTATTATTAATTGATATATATTAAATTACAATACATTAAATCGTATTTTGTTTAATTTAGTCTGTATATGTGATCGACTCAAACGTACGAATGACACTGGGGGTAAAGGATGAAAAGGAAATTTATAGCTTCTCTGCTGGTGCTGTGTTTAGCTTTTTCTATTGGATTAGCGCACGCGCAGATTGGAGAGAAAGGTTGTGAACCAACAACATTTCTCAATGTTCCACCTGATACATTTGAGTGCATGAAAACAAAGCTTCAGGACTACGGCATCTATGTTCCGCCGGGGGACAGTGGAG
This sequence comes from Methanosarcina sp., assembly GCA_017883485.1. Taxonomy (GTDB): domain Archaea; phylum Halobacteriota; class Methanosarcinia; order Methanosarcinales; family Methanosarcinaceae; genus Methanosarcina. The sequence goes on along the minus strand of JADGNM010000208.1, from coordinate 4,850 downwards.
AACTTTCTGGCAAAGGGGTTGTTGCGACTTTCTTATGGGATGGAGAGTCCATTCTTACTATCAAAATTACGAAAAAACCTTCGATTGTCAGCTGTGAGACTGCAGCCAAAGAAATAACAAAATTCGTAGAAGAATGCCAGGTTTCTTGAGGGAAGCCTGGGCTAAAATTATGGGTGAGCAGGGATCGGATACTTTGGATGCCAGGGAATTAAGTTAAGATTCTTTTTAATTTTTTCTGAGATATTCAAAATTTATCACTGATTCAGCTGACAGTTGGCTGCAATCAGTCAAAAATCCAGAAAATAATAAAAAGTCTCGAAATTGAAGACAAGAAATAACTGAGAAACGATAAAAACCCGGATAGATATAATTTTTATATTATATGTTCTCCCCTTCAGATCCTCCGATTCGCCGCCGCTTTTAATATTTTCAGTTTTAAAAAAGCAGGTCGTCTCTGATGTTTTTTGATGTTTTTTCAGAATGCCTTAATGCCATCTATTAGCCCTTTGTTTTGCGCTTTCTGAGGAGAGAGCGAAACTCACTAGTGCATAAAAACTCGATCTTTCGTTACATTGAAAACTTAATTATGAAAAAAATCAACCGCATAATGATGGACGGCAAATATCATGATTTAGATAATTTGAAGTATCTTGCTATTTGTTTCAAGTTCAACTGCGTAAGTATAATAGGAGTTAAAATTATGATTTCAAAGAAAGTAAATCTTGAAAAATTGGAGGAGTCACGAAAGTATCGCTTAGGCGCATATAGTGCCAGATATCTTCCAAATGCCATAGGAAAAGGAATTCCCAAGTACGAATTCCCTGAAGACGGAATGAGTCCAAGAGCCGCTTATCAGCTGGTACATGATGAGCTGAGCCTCGACGGCAATCCTTTCCTGAATCTGGCAAGTTTTGTCACTACATGGATGGAACCGGAGGCGGATAAGCTTATCATGGAAAACATCAACAAAAATATCATAGATATATTTGAATATCCACAAACTGGCAAGGTTATTCAAAAAAATATTGTGAATATGCTTGGGCGTCTTTTTAATGGGCATAACACAGAATTCATGGGTACGGCAACAGCAGGTTCTTCCGAGGCCATAATGCTGGGTTTGCTGGCTCACAAATGGAACTGGAAAAATTCGGGGCGCGGCACGGGTAAACCGAACATAATTTTCGGAACCGACGCTCACGTTTGCTGGGATAAATTTGCCAGATACTTCGACGTCGATGCTATAAAAATTCCTATAGACAAGAAGACGCGTACAATTAAAGCCGAAGCTATCTCAAAGCATATTGATGAGAATACCATCTGTGTTGGTTGCGTACTGGGAACAACTTTTACAGGAGAAATAGATCCCGCAAAAGACATTAACAATTTACTTATGGAGTATAAAAGAGAAAATGGTTGGGATATACCAATCCACATAGACGCTGCAAGTGGCGGTTTCATATTGCCCTTTACCGAACCTGATTTTGAGTGGGATTTCAGACTGGAAAGGGTAAGATCAATAAACGTTTCCGGGCATAAGTACGGATTAACTTATCCGGGTCTTGGCTGGCTTATCTTCAGTGATGAAAAAGACCTCCCAAAAGACCTGATTTTCACTGTAAACTACCTTGGGGAAGAGGAGGAGACTTACACCCTGAACTTTTCAGGAGGTAGTGCAATGCTCGTGGCCCAATATTACAATATCTTGAGGTTCGGCAGGGCTGGCTATACCGGGATAATGAAGTATATTCTTGACGTTTCCCGGAATCTTGCTGATAGGCTTGACAGACTTGATCGGTTCGAAATGCTGAATAAAGGAGAACGGCTTCCTATAATCGCTTTCAAGCCAAAGAAGGAGGCCGAATATTCCATGTCGCATCTCTCACATAAACTGAGGGAAAAAGGCTGGATCATTCCCGCCTACTGTCTACCAAAAAATGCAGAGGATGTCGAGATAATTCGTATTGTCGTAAGAGAAAACTTTACTTCGGATATGGCAGCAATTCTCGTCGATGATATAGAAAAAGCATGTCAGTTCCTTGAAAATGAAGCAAAACTTGTACCAAAAGAATACTGTCCGACTGAAAAAGGTCCGACTCATATCTGCTGAAAATTTACATTGGGACAACTTATTTTTGGCAGGACTTACACACACGAGAATAAAAATCAAGCGCAGGCAAGTATCTCATAAATTACACTTCATACAGTTGATGTTTTAATACTACTAATTTCTCTGTTCAAGGCCGTAAGTTTAATTAACTGAGAACTGAAAAAAGCTGGAAGATATAACTTTTTTTTATATTTTCCCCACAGTTTCCCTCAAATTCTCCGATTGCGCCGCTGCATTGGAGTTAAAATCCCGGAACTCCTATTATGATATGGAGCCCAGAGTTTCTGGAGAAGTCGACTATTTAAAATCGTGTTTCCCTTGGAAAAAACCGAACAACAATAATGAGAAATATCGAAAAACCGAAAGATAAGGGTATCCCCACAAGAATCGGATCTGACAAAACAGGACACTGGGTAGTGACAAGAGAATAAGATACGAGAAAATGAGAAACTGGGAGAAAATTGGGAATAAACAAGGGAGAAAATAGGAGAGAAATATGATAGACCCGGATAGGATACTTACTGATGAAGAAAGAAAGCTCGTAGATGAAAGTTATGAGAACCAGAAAAAAGGAAAGACATCCCTTCCAGAGTTCAAGAAATAAATGGAATTTCTTGATTAGAAGGGAGTAAAAAATAATTATTTGATTATATTTTCACTTCTCGGTTCAACAGATCAAATCGCCTGAAAGAACCGATGTATATAAGATCAGGTTATCAATTCAATCGGAGACAGTATTATTTTCAGTCTCCAGAGCATCGAGTATCACCAGAATCTCATCTTTTAAAGCAGGAATACTGACTTTAACAGTATGCCAGACATCTTCTACATTAACCCCGAAATAATGATGGATCAACTGATCTCTCATACCTGCAATATCACTCCAGGGAACCTGATAATATTTCTCTCGAAGCTCCTTGGATATATTTTTGGTGGCTTCACCTATGATCTCAATTTGCCTGATCGTTCCATCCTGAACCAAATTATTGGATGAAAAATCGTTTCTTTCCATACCTCCAGTATACTCTTCAATGCGTTCAATTGAATTGAGGATATGGTTAAGGTAAACCGAATCGTCCTTTTTCATGTTGAGATCACTTTTGCTTCTTTTTTAATTCCGTCAATAAGATACGGACTTATTGATGTTTCAGAGAGTAAATCAACTTTTATCCCAAGAAACTCTGAGAGTTCCCTCTCGATCCTGACCATTGCGAGCAGACCTTTTGTTTCGGAAAACTCCACAAGAACATCGATATCACTTTCCGGCTTTTCCTCTCCCCGAGCATAGGAGCCAAAGATCGCAACTTTCGTTGCTCCTTCCTTTTTGAGGAATAAAGAGATTTTTTCGAATAACTCTCTATGGGAAGCATTTTCCATGTGATATAATCTCATTTGTTACAATTTAAACGTATCCTGATTGAAGGAGATCCGATTGAGAAAGTAAAAAGTTTAAACTCGAGCAACCTTATTAGCTGTCTTCACGGGTTCTTTTCCGCGCTTCAGCGCGGCTTTTCCATGAAAAAGTGGAAAAAGGTATTAAAGCATTTTATCATGTACAATTGACTTGTAGATGAATGAAAATCTTAAAATGTAGGACCAATAATATTTTTTGTTAATTTTACGTCCAGCAACTCAAATTCTTTGATTGAGCCGCCAACCAGAGTTCTTGTTTTTAAATACATCTGGAAGTAACTGAGTTTTTTATGAACCATTTAATAGCTTCCTGTATCGTTTTTACTCTATATGAGTTTTGAAAAGCCACCAAAGAATACTAAAAACATCTACCTTATTCATTTTCTGGATCAGATATAAATGGATCGTCATGCCCAATGTCATCGTCCCAATAATTACATCTATAACGCAAAAAATGTTCAATACCATCAAAATCAGGAGTTATTTGGTGGCATTCAAATCCAAGAAGTCTTAGTGTTGATACCATACTTCCTTTAAGAGACATTTGAATTTTTTCTGCTGTAAACTCCGAAATTGGAATTTTCGAATCAAGTTCACTTTCAGGTTTAGATAAATAAATTTTGAATAATTTGTTAATTTCATCTATATCCATATGCGGTTTGATTTGTGAGTTTACACGATAATTCACAGTTATCATGCAGATAGCAGCCAAAATATGCCAATCAAGCCAACCGTCAGAACGCAGCTTATTCAACGTTGATATAAACGGTTGATTTTTTGACAGTCTCCGTAAAGTGAATATGATAGGTGGAATTACGTTTGAATACCTAGCTATAAGGTATTTTTCCGCTGTTTTTTTACTGTACTCAGGAATAGGACCATGAAACCAAGGAAGTTTTTCACTACATTTAGATCTGAATTGAGGAGGTAATTGAGAAACCTGTAGGCCACTTGACAGATTTTTATTAAAAAATGTTTCGTCGAAAAAATAATTATATAAAAATTCATAGGTTTGGCCCACAAATAGCTTCATCGAAAGACCATTCTTAAAAGAGCTTTCAATTATTTCATTAAACTTAGTTTCAGGCAATAAAGAGACTTCAAATAAAATATGAGAAGCAAAAGAAACGATGTAATGTTCGAATTTTTCATAAGTAGCTATATTTTTGGTGGGACTTTGGGGCAATGTTATTTCCCAATGTCGCATTGTGTTTGAAGATTTGGGCTTGATTTTGGGAGAGGGAATATCATCAAAAATTATACAAATGTTAACTTCAGTTTTCATCAAGCACAAATCAATTTCTGCCAGATCTGCAAGCAAAATTTGTAA